>CAZRLI010000107.1:0-6920 GCA_964600535.1 uncultured Steroidobacteraceae bacterium
GCGCGTACTTCGATCGGGCCCGCCATCAGGCGCTCGCGACGGCACGGATCGCCGCGACGATCCGTGCGACATCCGGCAACACCGCCTCGAGCAGCACGGGGCTGTGCGGGCTCGGCAGGTCCGGCATCGCGATCCGTTCGATCGGCGCCTCGAGATCGAAGAACGCCTCGCGCGCGAGCACCGCGGAGATCTCGGCACCGAAGCCCGCCGTCATCGTGTCCTCGTGCACGATGAGGCAGCGGCGCGTGCGACGCACCGACTCGAGCACGGCAGCGCGATCCCATGGCGACAGCGTGCGCAGATCGAGGACCTCCGCATCGACCGCGGATTCGTCCGCGGCGCGCTCGCAACGCTCGACCATCGCCCCCCAGGTCACCACCGTCACTTCGCTACCGGCGCGCACGAGCCGCGCACGACCGAACGGAATGATGTAGTCGTCCCCCGGCCACGGCCGGCGCGCCCATGCGCCATCGAGCATCGCGCGATGCTCGAAGAAAATCGTCGGATCGTTGCCGCGCAGTGCGGCACGCAACAGGCCCACCGCGTCCTCCGCGTTCGAGGGCATCGCGACGCGCCAACCGATCGCGTGCGTGAACTGCACCTCGTTGCTCTGGCTGTGCCACGGGTCACCACACTTGAAATATCCGCCGGGCATGCGCACCACCATGGGAGCCGCGAAGCCGTTGGCCGTGCGCCAGCGCATCGTGCCGCAATCGTTGAGTTGTTCGGCGGCGGGTTCCGCGTACTTGCGGAACTGGATTTCCGGCACCGGCACGAGTCCCGCGAGCGCCATGCCGACCGCGCGGCCGATGATGCCCTCTTCCGACAGCGAAGTATCGAAAACGCGCGACGCGCCGAATTTCTCCGCGAGCCCGAGCGTCGCAGCGTGCACCCCGCCCTTGCGACCGACGTCCTCGCCGAACACGGCGACGCGCGGGTTCGCCGCGAGTTCCACCTCGAGCGTGCGCCGGATCGCCGTCACCATGTTGATGCGCGGTCCCGCCGGATGCGGCGTCTCGTCCCCCGTGCGCGGCTCGAGCCCCGCGCCGCGCAGGCCGCCCTGGCGCTGCACGTCGAGGCTGCCGTCCGCACGCCGCTCGCTGAACACATGGCGGGTGACCCGCGTGGCATCCGGCTCCGCCCGTCGCTCCACCGCCGCGAGCGCCTGCCCGACGGCCTCCTGCGCACGCCGTTCGAGCGCCTGCCATGCCGGCTCGCTCAGCAGCGCAGGCACGACGCGGGCGCGCAGGCCGACGAGCGGATCGCGCGCACGCTCGGCGGCCAGCTCCTCGGTCGTCTTGTAGGCCTGGGTGTCCTGGCCCGAATGCCCCGACAGGCGCGGCACCGTCAGGCGCAGCAGCGCCGGCCCCTCGCCCGCACGCACGCAGGCGAGCGCTTGCGCCATCAGGAGCGCCGCGCGGCAGGGATCGCTGCCACTACCGTCGAAGATGCGCAGGTTGCGGAACGAAGCGAGGTTGGCCGCGATGTTGCCGCCCGGCGTCTGGTAGCCCGCGGGCACCGAAATGCCGTAGCCGTTGTCCTCGATGTAGAAGAGGACCGGCAGGCGCTGGGTGGTCGCGATATTGAGCGCAGACCAGAAGCCGCTGGTTGCCGTCGACGCCTCGCCGCCGTGCGCCAGCGCGATGGAGCCTTGCCAGCCGGCGTCGCGCAGCACCTCGGCGTGATAGCGGATCGCCTGTGCCCAGCCCACCGCCGGCGTGTACTGCGTGCCGACGCCCCCGCAGGCAGGCAATACGCACGGGCCCTCGCGGCGCGGTAGGTTGAACACCACGCCGATGTCACGCCCTTCGCTCACCCCACCGGCACGCATCATCGTCGAGGCGAGCGCGGTCTCGAGCGGCAGGCCGAGCGAGAGGACCAGCGGCCTTGCACGGTAGTAGAGCGCGACACCGTCGTGCGCGCCGCTGAGCATCTGCCCGAGCAGCACCTGGGTCACGTCGTGACCACGCGCCGTGAACTGGTAAAGGACCTTGCGCTCGGGGACGAGCCGCGTCTCCTCGAGATCGTCGAGCGCCCGTGAAACAAGCACGGTCTGCGCGACGCGGGACCAGTCGATGTCCGGCGCGCCGGTTTCCGAGGAATGCGGGTGAATGACTGCGGCCATGCTTGCCCCCCGGGTGCAGCGTATCCGAGGCGAGCCAGCGGAAATCGCCAATTACCGCTCACTATAGCGTTGATCTTAGTGATAAGATCCAATTTATTTACATATATTGGTGCTATTCGCCATGTCTCTCGATCGCGTGGATGCCCGTATCGTCGCCGAGCTGCAGGCCGAGGGACGTCTGTCCGTCGTCGAACTGGGAGAACGGATCGGGCTGACAGGCACCCCCTGCGCGCGCCGCGTGAAGCAGCTCGAGCAGCGCGGCGTGATCGTCGGCTATGCCGCGGTCGTCGATCCGGTGAAGCTCGGGCTGAAGGTACAGGCCTTCATCCAGGTGAAGCTCGAGCGGCACACCGACCACAATGTCGAAGTCTTCGAGCGTGCGCTCGCGGCGATCGAGCAGGTGGTGAGCTGCCACGCCACCACGGGCGACTACGACTTCATGCTGCAGGTCACGACGCCCGACCTCGATGCGCTCAGTACGCTCGTGCTGAAGCAGCTCCTCAAGGTCCCGTGCGTGCGCGACGTGCACTCCAGCATCGTGCTCGACACGGTGAAGCAATCGACCCGCGTACCGATGGGGCACCTCGCCTGAACTACCGCAGGCGCAGCGCCTCGCCGTAGCCGGTGAGCTCGAGGTAGCCGCGCCCGACGTCGCGGCCGCCCGAGCGGGCGCGTACCGCGCCCTCCCAGTAGATCGCGCCGGTCGTTGCGCGCGTATCGCTCTCCTGGTCGTCCATCAATGGCGTGAGCGCAAGCTCGAGATCGCCCGCGCGCACGACCCATTCGAGCGGGTACTCGATCGCCGTGCGCGGTGAGCGCCAGCTCCGCCGGGGGGTGAAGGACACTTCGGCGGGCGCGAAGGTACGCAGCCTGCCTTCGGCCGAGCGCAGTGTTGCGCCGGCCCATCGCACAGCGCCATCCCGTCCGCGAATGCGAAAGGCCATCAGCGCCGCGCCACCCTCGAGATTGAGGCCGACCCAGTCCCAACCCGCCGCTTCGGGCTCGAGGTATTCGCTCGACCACTCGTGATCGAGCCAGGCTTCGCCGCTCACCGCCTCGCGCCGACCGTCGCGGGTGATGTCGCCGCGCACCGAGAGGTGCGGCAGGCTGTAGTAGTAGCTCGCGGCGAGCGGTGACGGGCCCTTGCGGCTGAACCCCATCCCGCCGTTCAGCATCGGCGCCTGCGTGGGTGCAAGTGCGAGCTTCAGCGCGAAATCTTCGGCGGGCGCCGCGATCTGGAAGACCCCCATGCGGCGCTCCAGTTTCCAGTCGTCGACCCAGGCCGCGGCATCGCCCTCGCGCGCCCCCGCGAGCCCGAATCCCGCGCGTGCGATGCGCTCAGCCCTCCACAGCCGCCCGCGAACCGGGTCGCTCAGCGCCGCGTGTGCGATCAGGATTTCGTGTGGCGCGAAGGCACTCGGGTTTCCCCCTGCCTCGGAGCGCGCGGATCGAAAGAACGTCGCCTGGAACCCGAGCTCCTCGCCCGCCCGGGTGCGGATCCAGCCCGTCGCGTACCACCACTCGGTTCGAAAGCCGGGGTGACTGCCATGATCGCGCGGAAGGGTGACCGTGTAGCCCGGCACCACTTGCGCAACGTCGGCGGCCAACGCAGTTGCCAGCATGCCGGCCATCGCCACGGCCACGCGCAGTGGCCGCATCACCAGTCCTCCCGCACGGCACGCAGCGCATCGCCGCCCACGGCTGCCCGCCCGCCCAGCAGCGCCGCGGCCGCCGCGGCCGCAACGAGCACCACCGCCAGCGTCGCGAGCTGCAGCCAGGGCACGGCCAGGTCGACGCTCCAGTGAAACGACTGGCGATTGACCACCTTGACCAGCACGAGGCTCAAGGCCCCGCCCAGCAGGAGCGCGCAGCCAGCGCCGATGGTTGCGGTCAGCAGGCCCTCGCCGGCGAGCATCGCAACGATCTCCCGCCGCCGCATCCCGAGGTGGCGCAGCATCCCGAATTCCGCGCGCCGCGCGAGCGCGGTCGAGGCCGCGGCGACGCCGACGCCGAGCAATCCGATCAGGACCGCGATCGCCTCGAGCGCGTAGGTGATGGCAAACGCGCGGTCGAAGCTGCGCAGCGATCGCTCGCGTATCTCGGCCACCGTGCGCACCTGCAGCGCCGCGCCGAGGCCGAGCCGTGCACGCACCGCGGCCGCGACGGCTGTCGCGCTGGCCCTGCCCTCGAGCCAGAGCGTCGCTTCGTTGGCCGATGAGTCGCCGGTTCGTGCGACATAGGCCGCGCGCGGCACCACGATGCTGCCGGTCGAACGCCCGTAGTCGCGGAACACCCCGGCCACCGTGACCGCAAGCTCCCGACCGCCCCCGAGCGGCAGCGTCACATGTTCGCCCGGTCGCCAGCGATAGAGCTCCACCATCGCCTCGGAAATCCACGCCGGCGTTGCGGACGCGGCGGGCGCACTGCGCACGATGACCAGGTCGGGGGAGCGGCCGGCTACGACCGGCACCGCCGTCAACAGCACCGGGGCGGCGCCACGCCGCAGCTCCAGCGGCAGGCTGCGGCGAAACTCCACCCGCCCCACGCCCTCGAGCCCTCGCAGCGCCAGCTGCGCGGCCGGATCGAGCGATGCCGTGCCGTCCTCCTGTCCAATCCGCAGCCGCAGGTCCGCAGGCACCGTCCGCTCGAGCCATGCGATGAAGGACTCGCGGAACGAATGCACCATGATCGCCATCGCCACCGTCAGGCTGAAACTGACGATGATCGCCGCGAACCCGATCGCGGTCCTGGTGCTGCTGCCGCGGAGCTGCGCCATCGCGAGCGCATACACCGGGCCCCGCGGTGGCGGCCAGCGCGCGAGCAGGTAGCCGGCGACACCCGGCACGAGCAGCACGCCGCCGAACAGCAGGGCGCCGATGGCGAGGTAACCCAGGACCGGCAGGCCGCGCACCGCTGGCAACAGCGCGAGCAGCGCCCCGAGCACGAGCAGGGCACCGCCGGGTTGCCACGACCTCGCGCGCGTGAACGTGCCCGCCAGGTCGCCCGCCTTCAGCGCCTGGGCCACCGGGCTTGCCGCCGCCTCGCGCGCCGGCAGCCAGGCGGCCGCGCCGGCTACCATCACGCCCACCAGGAAGATGGCGGCGCCCTCGACGGGCTGCACGACGAGCCGCCCAGACAGGCTCGCCAGCTGTCCCCCGCCGAGGTCGCCGGCGACCCCGCGCAGCAGCCCGCGCGCCAGCACGATGCCCGCTGCGCAACCGATCGCGGATCCCAGCACGCCGACCACGACGCCTTCCGCGACGAGCGCGCGCCGCAGCTCCCCGCGCGTCATGCCGAGTGCGCGCAGCAGGCCGAGCGACCAGCGACGCCGCAGCAGCGACAGGGCCTGCGCGGCCAGCACCAGGAAGGCGCCGCTGAGTACCGCGACCATGGCCAGCATCGTGAGATTGACGCGGTAGGCCCGTGTCGCCGAGGCGAGGCGCGCGTCGTCCACCGCCGGCGCCCGCACCGTCACCCCGGGCGGCAATTGCCCGGCGATCGCGGCGCGCACCGCGCGCACGCTGGCGCCGCGCGCGATGCGCACGTCGATGCGTGACAGCACGCCGAGCCGATCGAGGCGCCACTGGGCCGCGGCGATATCCATCAGGCCAAGCGCCTGCGGATAGGCCGCCGCCGACAGGCGGCCGAGCACACGCAGCGACCGCCGCTCGCTGCCGACGAGCACGTCCAGGCGATCGCCGGCGTCGATGCCGAGCGCCGTCGCCGCCTGTTCGCTGAGGAAGATTCCGTCCGGCGCCAGCAGCCCACGCAGCCCCCCGGCTATTTCACCGAGCAGGCGCGCCTGCACCTGCGATGCCCTGAACGGGTCGAGCGCGACCACTGGCAGTGGCTCCCGCCGATCCGCCAGGGTCACGCGCATTTCGAGCACCGGGCTCGCCACCGCCACGCCCGGCACGCGCGCGATGGCCGGATAGAGTTGCTCGGCAAAGCCCGCCTCGGGGCCGCGCACCACGAGGTCGGCGTCGCCCGACAGGCGGCGCGCAGCCTGCTCGAATTCCGACAGCGCACTGCGGTTGACGAGTTGCACGGCCGTGGCAAGTGCCACGCCGAGCGCCAGGGCAATCACCGGCACCGCCATGCGCACCGGGCCGGCGCGCCATTGGGCGCACCACAGCTGCCACCACAGGCGCGCGCCGATCATCCTGCGAGGGGCTCGATCCCGCGTGCCGTGAGCATCAGCACGCGATCGGCGGTGCGCGCCGCAGCGAGCGAATGCGTGATCAGGATGCCCGCGCCCGCCGCGGCAAGGACCTGTGCGCGCAGCAGCGCAAGCACTTGCGCGGCACCGCGCGGATCGAGATTGCCGGTCGGCTCGTCGGCGAGCACCAGCCGCGGCCGATGCGCGAGGGCGCGTGCGATCGCGACGCGCTGCAACTCGCCGCCCGACAGCTCGCGCGGGTAGCGCGCGGCATATTCCCCGAGCGCCACCGCGGCGAGCATCTGCGCCACGCGCCGCGCGCCCTCGTCCCGCGGCATACGGAGCAACTCGAGCGGCAGCGCCACGTTCTGCGCCACCGTCAGGTAGGGCAGCACGTGGAAGGCCTGGAAGACAAAACCCATCCGCTGGCGTCGCAACAGGGTCGCGGCATCGTCATCGAGTGCCGCGACGTCGACGCCGTCGAGCCGGATCGCGCCGGCGTCGGGCCGCTCGAGGCCCGCGATCATGCGCAACGTGGTGGTCTTGCCGCAGCCGCTCGGGCCAAGCAGGGTCGTGATCGAGCCGCTCTCGACCTCGAAGCTCACATCGTCGACCGCAGCCGCGTTGCCGAACAGC
>CAZRLI010000108.1:0-6918 GCA_964600535.1 uncultured Steroidobacteraceae bacterium
GTGCCGCACATCGCGGCCGGCGTCAACCTCAACATGCCGGTGGTCGGCCGCTTCCTGCGCAAGGGCGGCGCGTTCTTCATCCGCCGCAGTTTCCGCGGCAACGCCCTGTACACCGTCGTGTTCATGAAATACCTCGCGACCATCATGGCGCGCGGTCATTCGATCGAGTTCTTCATCGAGGGCGGGCGCTCGCGCACCGGGCGCCTGCTGCAGCCGAAGACCGGCATGCTGTCGATGACGATCCGCAGCTACCTGCGCGAGCCGGTGCGGCCGATCGTGTTCGTGCCGGTGTATTTCGGCTACGAGCGCGTGGTCGAGTCCGCGACCTACGTGAGCGAGCTGTCGGGCAAGCCGAAGGAGAAGGAGAGCCTCCTCGGCATGCTGAAGACGCTCAGGGTGGTGCGCGAGAAATTCGGTCGCGTGCACGTCAACCTCGGCGAGCCGATCGCGCTCGACGAAGTGCTGGCCCGGGCCGCCCCCGACTGGCGTGCGCGCGGCGCCGAAAACGACGCCCGCACGCCCTGGCTCGCGCCCGTGGTCGACGAACTCGCCGGCCGGATCATGCGAAATATCAATTCCGCGGCGGCCGTCACGCCGGTGAACCTGCTGGCGCTGACGCTGCTCGCGACGCCCCGGCAGACGATGCTGCGCGAGGACCTGCTGCGCCAGCTCGAGCTGTACCTCGCGCTGCTCGCGGCCGTGCCCTACGGCCCGCGCGTCACCGTCGCATCGGAGACGCCGGAGGCTATCCTCGCCTACGGCGAGGCGATGAAGATGGTCACGCGCGAGCCGCACAAGCTGGGCGACGTCGTGCGCATGAGCGAGGCGAGCGCCGTGCTGTCGGCCTGGTACCGCAACAATATCCTGCACCTCTACGCGATGCCCTCGCTGATCGCCTGCGCGTTCGTCGGCCACTCGATCATGCGCACCGAGGACATCCATCGGCTCGTCTGGCGCATCTATCCGTACATCGCGGCCGAGCTCTTCATCCGCTGGTCGGAAGAGGAAATCCCGGCGGTGACCGACGCCTTGCTCGCCGCGCTCGCCGCGCGCGGCCTCGTGACCGCGACCGCCGACGGCAGCGCCTGGCGGCGCGCGCCGTCGACCACGCGCGAGGCCGTGCAGCTGTCCTTCCTCGCGCAGGCGACGATCCAGACCGTCGAGCGCTATTACCTCGCGATCGCGGTGCTGATCAACGCCGGCAGCGGCTCGGTCACGCAGGGCGCGCTCGAGGAACGCTGCCAGCTGATGGCCCAGCGCATGACGATGCTGCACGGCTTCAACTCGCCGGAATTCTTCGACCGCAGCCTCTTCGGCGCCTTCCTCGACCGGCTGCGCGAGCGCGGCGTCATCCGCGTCGGGGGCGGCGGGCTGCTCGCCTTCGACGAGGTGCTGGAGCGCGTCGCGCAGGATGCGGAATTCGTCCTTTCGGGGGAGATCCGCCACAGCATCCTGCAAGTGGTGCACACCTGAAACTAGTGCTATGTTGGAGTCGTATGCGCGCCACGAGACGCGCAGGGTTCGCAACCAATTCGCTGGACTCACGGCGGTGGGGATCGAAATGAAGAATACGAACGGGGGCCGTCGTCAGCTGTTGTCCGCAGCGCTCGCCGCGGCCGGTATCGGGGCGGCCTGCGCGCCCGCGGCCTGGGGCTTCGACTTCCAGAACGACGCGGGCACGCTGCGCGGCAGCTGGGACACGACCATCAGCTACGGCCAGGCCTGGCGCGTCGAGGATCGCGACTGCCGGCTGATCGCCAACGCCAACGGCGGCTGCGGCCGCTCGGCCAACGGCGACGACGGCGACATCAACTACCCGCAGGGGCTGTTCAGCCGCGCCGCCAAGATCGTCAGCGAATTCGGCCTCGAGTACCAGGACGTCGGCATGTTCGTGCGCGGCTCGGCGCTCTACGACTTCGACGTGATGGGCGGCAACACCGCGCGCACGCGGCTGTCGAAGGACGCGAAGGACCTCGTCGGCAGTTACGAGCGGCTGCTCGACGCCTTCGCCTACTGGAAATTCGGCGAGGGCAGCACCCAGGGCGAGCTGCGCCTCGGCCGCCAGGTCGTCAGCTGGGGCGAGAGCACCTTCATCCAGAACGGCATCAACGTCATCAACCACTTCGACGTCTCGGCGCTGCGCGTGCCGGGCTCGGAGCTGCGCGAGGGCTTCATGCCGCAGGAGATGGCGCTGCTGTCCTTGCAGTTCAACGACAACCTGAGCGCCCAGGCGCTCTACATCGCCGACTGGGACCCGACCATCCCGGAACCGACCGGCTCGTACTTCAGCACCAACGATTTCGCGGTCACCGGCGGCAAGACCGTGCTGCTCGGCTTCGGCGCCTTCTCCGACCAGGGCGTCGATTTCCGCGCGCTCGGCGGGCCGCTGATCCGCGACTTCCAGCAGGTGCCGCGCCTGCCGACGCGCAATCCGGACGACCAGGGCCAGTACGGCGCGAACCTCAAGCTCTACCTGCCGAACTTCAACAACGGCACCGAGATCGGCCTGTACTTCCTCAATTACCACAGCCGCCTGCCGCTGATCTCCGGCCGCACCGGCACGCGCGCCGGCATCGGCAATTCGATCGGCGGCCTGACCGCGGTCGGCGCCGCCGCGCAGGGCCTCGCGGCCGGGCTGCCGTTCAATGCGGCGGTCGCCACCGCGGCGCAGGTCGCGGTCGCGCGTTCGACGGCGGCCGGCGGCAACCTCAGCCTCGCCACCGCGACCCAGTACGCGACGATCGGCGCGAACACGCACCTCGCCGGCGGCAACGTCACCGCGCAGGCGACCAACATCGGCACGCACGAGTATGCGAAGACCGCGGGCTACTTCACCGAGTACCCCGAGGACATCAAGCTGATCGGCCTGTCGTTCAACACGCAGCTGCAGCGCACCGGCATCGCACTGCAGGGCGAGTTCACCTATCGCTTCGACCAGCCGTTCCAGTACGACGACGTGGAGCTGCTCTTTGCGGCGCTCACGCCCTTCGAACAGGCGGCGTTCGCGGCGACCCAGCCGCCCGGTGCGCAGTTCCCGACCACCTGCCTGCCCGGCGCAGGCTCGACCCTGAGCCGCTGCGGGCAGCTCGGCGCCTACGGCCTCAATACCGAGATCCGGGGCTGGGAGCGGCACGACATGGGCCAGTTCCAGTTCACGGCGACCAAGTCGGTCGCCAACGTCATGGCCGCCTCGCAGCTGGTGCTGGTCGGCGAAGTGGGCATCACCCACATTTTCGGCCTCGAGGACAAGCTCACCGGCGGGCCGAACGGCCGCGGCCTGCGCTACAACGGCCCGGCGACGGTGGTGAGCGGCAACGAAGTGCTCGCCGGCCGCCACTTCAACGAGGTCGAGCCGCAGGACAAGTTCGCCGACGATACCTCCTGGGGCTATCGCATCGCGGGGCGCCTCGAGTACCCGGGGCTCATCGGCCCGTGGAACGTGCTGCCGCGCTTTGCCTTCCAGCACGACGTGCAGGGCATCACGCCCGGGCCGGGCGGCAACTTCCAGGAAGGGCGCCGCGCACTCACCCTCGGGGTCGGCGCCAACCTGCGTGCGACCTGGGAGCTCGATGTCGCGTGGACGCAGTTCAGCGGCGCGGGCCGCTGGAACGAGCTGAACGACCGCGACTACATGACGGCGACGATCAAGTATTCCTTCTGAGTGAGGTTCGACATGAAACGGCATCTCATCCAGGCGATGGCAGTGGCGATGGCCGTCGTGTCGGCGCCGTCACTGGCGGCGGTCACCGCACAGGAGGCCGCGCGCCTCGGCGTCGACCTCACGCCGCTCGGCGGGGAAATGAAGGGCAACGCCGAGGGCACCATCCCTGCGTGGGACGGCGGGCTCGGCTCGGCCGCGAAGGCGGGTTTCCCGGCGTACAAGGCGGGCGATCACCGTCCGGATCCCTATGCGGGCGACAAGCCGCTCTTCACGATCACCGCGGCGAACATGGCGCAGTACGCCGGGCGGCTCACGGAAGGGCAGAAGAAGCTGCTGCAGACCTACAAGTCGACCTACAAGATGATCGTCTACCCGACGCACCGCAGTGCGGCGGTCCCGCAGCGCATCTATGACGCCACCAAGCGCATCGCGACCACCGCCAGGCTCGCGACCGGCGGCAACGGCGTCACGAATGCGGGCGAGGGCATCCCGTTCCCGATCCCGAAGGAAGGCGTCGAGGTCTTCTGGAACCACATCCTGCGCTATCGCGCGAACGCCGTGGTGCGCCACATCGGCCAGGCGCCGGTCACCGCGTCGGGCGACTACACCATGGTGAGGTTCATCGACGATACGTTCGCGGCCTACAGCATGCCGGGCGCGACCTCGGAGAATCTGAACAACATCATCCTCTACTTCATCCAGGAGACGACCGCGCCCGCGCGCCTCGCGGGCGAGATCCTGCTGGTGCACGAGACGCTCGACCAGTCGATCGAGAACCGCAAGGCCTGGGTCTACAACCCCGGCCAGCGCCGCGTGCGTCGCGCGCCGAACGTCGCGTTCGACAACCCCGGCACCAACTCCGACAACCTGCGCACCTCCGACCAGCTCGACCTGTACAACGGCAGCCCGCAGCGCTACGACTGGAAGCTCGTCGGCAAGAAGGAAATGTACGTCCCGTACAACTCCTACCGCCTCTCGAGCGACAAGCTCAAGTACAGCGACATCCTCAAGAAGAACCACATCAACCAGGACCACGCGCGCTACGAGCTGCATCGCGTCTGGGTGGTCGATTCGACGCTGAAGCCGGGCCAGAACCATCTCTACAGCCGCCGCACGCTGTACGTGGACGAGGACTCCTGGCAGATCCTCGCGGTCGACTGCTACGACCGCCGCGGCGAGCTCTATCGCGTGCAGGAAGGCCATGCGATGGAGTTCTACGACGTGCCCTCGCTCTGGACCACCCTCGAGACGGTGATGGACCTCTCGAACGGCCGCTACCTCGCGCTCGGCCTGCAGAACGAGGAACCGAAAGGCTACGACTTCACCGTCCAGCGCACCGCGGCGGACTACCAGCCGAGCCAGCTGTCGCGACGTGGCGTGCGATGAGCGACTGAAACCCGCAGTGGGGCGGCGCGCGCTGTGCGCGTCGCTCCTCGCCCTGCCGCTGTTCGCGGGCGCCGCCGCCGCTCCCGGGGAATCCTGGGTCGCGCCGCTCGCCTCGAAGACGCTGCTGCTCGACATCGCGGCCTACGGCGACAAGCGCATCGCCGTTGGCTCGCGCGGCCACATCCTCGTCTCGAACGACGGCGGCGCGAACTGGACCCAGTCACCGCAGGTCCCGACGCTCGCGCTGCTGACCGCCGTCACGATGCTCGATGCCGGGCACGCCTGGGCCGTCGGCCACGACGAGGTGATCCTGCGCACGAGCGACGGGGGCGCGACCTGGCAGAAGGTGCACGAATCGACCGCGGCGCAGCGGCCGCTGCTCGACGTGTGGTTCGCCGACGCGCAGCGTGGCATCGCGATCGGCGCGTACTCGGCGTACTACGTCACCGCGGATGGCGGCAGGACCTGGACGCCGCAGCCCTTCGTAGCGGCCGCGGCCGCGACGGCGGCCGCAGGCGCCGCGTCCGCCGACGGGGAGCCGCCCCCCGACTACCACCTCAATCGCATCGTGGCGGCGGGCGGGCGCCTCTACATCGCGGCCGAGGCGGGCCACGTGTTCCGCTCGGACGACCAGGGCGCGAGCTGGCACGCGCTGCCGCTGCCTTACGACGGCTCGATGTTCGGCCTGCTGCCGCTCGGGGGCGATTCGCTGCTCGTCTTCGGCCTGCGCGGCAACCTCTTTCGCAGCGATGACGCCGGCGCGAGCTGGGCGAAGCTCCCGACCGGCACCGTCGCGATGCTGACGGCGGGCGTGCGGCTCAGCGCGTCCACGCTCGCGATCGTCGGGCTCTCGGGCACGGTGCTCGTGAGCCACGATTCCGGCCACAGCTTCACGCTGCAGCAGCGTGCCGACCGCAAGGGCCTCGCGGGCGCGGTCGCAGCCGGCGAGGACGCGTTGCTCGTCGTCGGCGAGGCGGGCATCGAGGAAGTGGCACTGCAATGAGCCTCGCCGACCGCCTCGAGCATCCCATCTTCGATCATCGCAAGACGATCATCCTCGTCTTCGCGGTGCTGACGCTCGCGTTTGCCGCCGTCTGCGTGAAGGGCCTGCGCATCGATGCGTCCTTCACCAAGCAGCTGCCGGTGAAACACGAGTACATGAAGACCTACCTCGACCCCCGGGTCGAGGAGTTCCGCGGCGCGAACCGCGTGCTCGTCGCGCTGATCGCGCGCGACGGCAACATGTTCACGCCGGAGTTCTTCAATGCGCTGAAGCTCGCGACCGACGAAGTGATCGTCATGGACGGCATCGACCGCGGCCGCGTCCAGTCGCTCTTCACGCCGAACGTGCGCTACCTCGAGGTCGTCGAGGACGGCATCGAGGCGGGCAATGTCGTGCCGGCCGACTTCCAGCCGACCCCGGCCGCCATGGCGCAGGTGCGCGAGAACATCCTCAAGGCCGGCATCGTCGGGCGCCTCGTCGCGAACGACTTCTCGGGCGCGCTCGTCTCGGCGATCGTGCTCGAGCAGGACGCGAACGGCCGCCCGGTCGACCCCATCGTGGTCGCCCATGAGCTCGAGCAGCGCGTGCGCGACCGCATCCAGGGCACCGGCGTGGCGCTCGCGGGCGTCGAAGTGCGCGGCACCGGCAGCGCGACCGGCGTCGACGTCCACATGATCGGCTTCGCCAAGGTGGTGGGCGACATCGCCGGCGGCGCACTGTCGGTGATCGTGTTCGCGATCGTCACCATCCTCCTGACGCTCGCGTCCGTCTGGATCTACTGCCAGTCCTTCCGCGTGGCGCTCGTGCCGGTCATCTGCTCGATGATCGCGGTGACCTGGCAGCTCGGCACCCTCGTCGTGCTCGGCTA
>CAZRLI010000109.1:0-2215 GCA_964600535.1 uncultured Steroidobacteraceae bacterium
CGCTACATCGAGTACATGGATGTCGGCAACCGCAACCAGTGGCAGCCCGGGCTGGTCGTGCCGTCGGCGGAACTGCACGCCCGTATCCATGCGCGCTGGCCGCTCACCCCACTGAACCGCAACTATGTCGGCGAAGTCGCGCAGCGGTATGCCTACGCCGATGGCCAGGGCGAGATCGGCTTCATCTCGTCGATCTCGCAGCCCTTCTGCGGCGATTGCTCGCGCGCGCGCCTGTCGTCCGACGGCGTGCTCTACACCTGCCTGTTCGCGACCCACGGCCTCGACCTGCGCGCCCCGTTGCGCGCCGGCGCGAGCGACGAGGAGCTGCTCGCGATCATCCGCGACCGATGGACCGCGCGCGCCGATCGCTACAGCGAGATGCGCGCCACGTTGCGCGCTTCCGACCCGCAGCAGCCCAAGGTCGAAATGAACTACATTGGCGGCTAGTCATGCCCACCCGCAGTCCGCGCAAGCCTGTCCTGACACACATCGACGCGGCGCGCCGCCCCACCATGGTCGACGTCGGCGCGAAGCAGGTCACGCTGCGCGAGGCGAGCGCCGAAGCCGTCGTGGGCCTGCCGCGCAGCGCCGCGCTCGCCCTGCGGCGCGCCGGCCAGCGCACCCGCAAGGGCCCGGTGTTCGATACCGCCATCGTGGCGGGCGTGATGGCCGCCAAGCGCACGCACGAACTGATCCCCTTCTGCCACCCGCTCGCCCTCGAGCGCTGCAAGGTCGCGATCGAAGAGACGCGCGTGGGGCGCCTCGTGATCCGCTGCGATGTCGCGACTCACGGCCGCACCGGCGTCGAGATGGAAGCGCTCACCGGCGCGAGCGTGGCGGCGCTCACGATCTACGACATGGCGAAGGCCCTGTCACACGACATCCGGATCGGGCCGGTGCGCCTGCTCGCCAAGAGCGGCGGCAAGCGCGACTTCAGGCGCGGGCGGCGATGAACGCCGCGCCGCTGTTCGGCCTCGTGCTCGCGGGCGGGCGCAGCAGCCGCATGAAACGCGACAAGGCGGCGCTTGCCTACCACGGCGCCACGCAGCTGGAGCGCGCGTGGGAACTGCTCGAGCCCTTTGCATCGCGGCGCTTCATCTCGGTGCGCGCAGACCAGGCCGATGACGCGCTGCGCGCAGGGTACCCGCAGATCCGCGACACGCTGCCCGATGGCGGTCCGGCGGCGGGCATCCTGGCGGCGCTCGAATCGCACCCTGCTGCCGCCTGGCTGGTGCTCGCCTGCGACCTGCCGTTCCTTGGCCGGGAAACCCTTGCGCACCTCGTTGCGCGGCGCGACCCGGCGCGCGTCGCCACGGCGTTTCGCAGCGCGCACGATGGCCTGCCGGAACCACTGTGCGCGATCTGGGAGCCGGCCAGCCGGCAGCCACTGCGCGCCGCGGTGGCCGCGGGGCGTGGCTGCCCCCGCAAGTTCCTGGTCGGAGCCCGGCCTGCGCTGCTCGATCCGCCCGACCCGGCGGCGCTCGACAACGTGAACGCGACGCACGAGTATTGGTCTGCCATGGAAACGCTGCGGGCCGTCGCCGCACCGCTGCGCATCCGCGTGCAGTATTTCGCGCTGTTGCGCGAGCAGGCGGGACGCGGCGAGGAAACTCTCGAGACGCGCGCGCGCACGCCGCGCGAACTCTACGGGGAGCTGCGCGCGCGCCACCCGTTCACGCTGCCGCCCGAGCTGCTGCGCGTTGCGGTGAACGCGGAGTTCGGGGACTGGGCGCAGCCGCTCGCGGACGGCGATGCCGTGGTCTTCATTCCGCCGGTGGCCGGCGGCTGACCGGCATTCCATGTCCCGATTCCGGTTCACGACCAGGGGCATCGACACGGCTGCTGCGCGCGCGGCGCTCGCCGATCCGGCATCCGGCGGTTACGCCGCATTCGAGGGCTGGGTACGCGACCTCAACGATGGCCGTGAGGTCGAGCACCTCGAGTACGAAGCGTTCGAGCCGCTCGCGCTGCGCGAGGGCGAGCGCATCCTGGCCGAAGCCTGCGAGCGCTTCGGCGTCACGCACGTTGCCTGCGTCCACCGCCTCGGCGACCTCGCCATCGGCGATCTCGCCGTCTGGGTCGGAGCCAGTGCCCCGCATCGCGACGAAGCCTTCCGCGCGTGCCGCTTCATCATCGACGAGGTGAAGCATCGCGTCCCGATCTGGAAAAAGGAGCACTACGTCGACGGCGATTCGGGTTGGGTGAACTGCGAGCG
>CAZRLI010000109.1:2315-6908 GCA_964600535.1 uncultured Steroidobacteraceae bacterium
CGCACCGGAACCCGGGGGCGCTTTCCCCCGACTACTCCCGCCAGATCGCCCTGCGCGAGGTGGGCGCCGCAGGCCAGGCGAAGTTGCAGGCCGCGGCGGTGCTGGTGGTGGGCGCCGGTGGCCTCGGCGTCCCGGTTCTGCAGTTCCTCGCTGCAGCGGGCGTCGGCCGGCTCGGCATCGTCGATCACGACCGGCTCGAGGCATCGAACCTGCACCGCCAGACGCTGTACGCGCTGGCTGACTGCGGCGCGCCCAAGGCCGAGCTCGCCGCCGCGCGGCTCGCGGCGCTCAATCCGCAGGTGCGCCTCGATGCGCACGTCACGCGCATCGACGCGGCGAATGCCGCCACCCTGCTCGCGCCCTACGACATCATCGTCGACTGCAGCGACAACTTCGCGACCAAGTTCCTGTTGAACGACGCCGCGCTCGCACTCGGCCGCATCGCCGTGTTCGCGAGCGTGTACCAGTACGAGGGACAGCTGCAGGTCGTCGACCCGCGGCGCGAACCGGCCTGCCTGCGCTGCGTGTGGCCCGCGGCCACCCGTGACGGGCTGGTCGGCAACTGCGCCGAAGCCGGCGTACTCGGCCCGGTGCCCGGTGCACTCGGCACCTTGCAGGCGCTCGAGGTGCTGAAGATCCTGCTGGACCTGCCCGGTCGCCTGGGCGCGGAGGTCCTGATGATCGACCTGCTGTCGCTGACGACCCAGCGGGTCAGGGCACGGCGCTCGCCCGATCACCCGTTGCACGGCCGCGGGGGCCCGGAGGCCGCGGTACCCGCCGGCATCGATGTCGAATACGACTCGATCACCGCGGCGGAAGACGCGGGGTTCCAGGTCATCGACATCCGCGAACCCGCGGAAAGCGCGGCGACGCCCCTCACCGCCCGGCGCGCGCGGCAGCTGCCGCTCGGCGAGTTGCTGTCGGCGCCCCTCGACCCGGACGGCCGGCTGCTGCTCGTCTGTGCGCGGGGCGTGCGCAGCCACGCGGCGGCCGAGGCCCTGCGTGCGCGCGGGATTCCCGGGGCGTACTCGCTGCGCGGCGGGGCCGCGGCGCTGCGGGCAGGCTGAACGGCGCGCTCAGGGGCGCGTCTGGCCCGCGCCGCGCACCACGTACTTGTAGCTCGTCAGCTGCTCGACGCCCACGGGGCCGCGCGCATGGAAGCGATCGGTCGAGATGCCGATCTCCGCGCCCATGCCGAATTCGCCGCCATCCGCGAACTGCGTCGAGGCATTGTGCAGGACGATGGCACTGTCCACCCGGGCGAGGAAGTGCTCGGCGGTCCGCGCGTTCGCGGTGACGATCGCCTCGGTGTGCGAGGTGCCGTGGCGCGCAATGTGCGCGATTGCGTCATCGACGCCGTCGACCACGCGCACGGCGATCACGGCGTCGAGGTACTCGGTATCCCAGTCCGCCGCGGTCGCCGGCCGCACGCGCGGGTCGACCGCCTGGGTGGCGGCGTCGCCGCGCACCTCGCAGCCCGAATCGAGCAGGTCGCGCACGAGCGGGCCCAGCAGAGCGCTGCCCGCGCGATCGACCAGCAGTGTCTCGGCGGCGCCGCACACGCCCGTGCGACGCAGTTTCGCGTTGTGCACGATGCTGCACGCCATCGCGGGATCGGCATCGCGGTCGACGTACACATGGCACACGCCTTCGAGGTGGCCGATCACGGGCACCCGCGCCTCGGCCTGCACGCGCGCGACCAGCGCCTTGCCGCCGCGCGGCACCAGCACGTCGAGGTACTCGCGCATCGAGGCGAGCATGTAGCCCACCGCATCGCGGTCGGGCGTGGGCACGAGCTGGATCGCCTCGCGCGGCAGCCCGGCCGCGTCGAGGCCGCTGGCGAGCGCTGCGTGGATCGCGCGGCTCGAGGCCGTGCTCTCGGAGCCGCCCCGCAGGATCACCGGATTGCCGGATTTCAGGCACAGGGCGCCGGCGTCGGCCGTGACGTTGGGCCGGCTCTCGTAAATGATGCCGACCACGCCGAGCGGCACGCGCACCCGCTGGATGCGCAGGCCGTTGGGTCGCGTCCATTCTGCCGCGATGCTGCCCACGGGATCGGCCAGGGCCGCGATTTCATCGAGCCCCTGCGCCATGGCGTCGACGCGCGCGGCATCGAGTCGCAGCCGGTCGAGCAAGGCCGCGCCGAGGCCCCGCGCGCGGGCCCGCGCCAGGTCATCCGCGTTCGCGGCCAGCAGGGTCGCGCTGCGCGCCCGGATGGCGTGCGCCGCCGCCGCGAGCGCCGCGTTCTTCTGCGCCGCGTCCGCCGCCGCCAGCACCGGCTGCGCGGCCCGGGCCGCGCGCCCGAGCGCGGTCATCATCGTGGCAATGCCGGGCGCGGCCGCGCTCATTCGCCGGACCCCGGATCGACCATCACGAGATCATCCCGATGGATCATTTCATCGCGGCCGCGAAAGCCGAGCAGCGAGGCGATCTCGCGCGTCTTCCTGCCCAGGATGCGGGCGACGTCGCCGTCGGCATAGGCGACGATGCCGCGCGCGACCTCGCGACCGTCCGCGCCGAGCACGCTCACCGTATCGCCGCGATCGAAGCGGCCGCGCGCGCGCAGGACGCCTGCGGGCAGCAGGCTCTTGCCGGCCCGCAGCGCGCGCAGCGCCCCGTCGTCGACCAGCAGTGCGCCGCTCGGCCGCAGCGTGCCGGCGATCCACTGCTTGCGTGCCGCGGCGGGATTGCCCTCGGGCTCGAACCACGTGCAACGGGCGCCATGCTCGATCCGCCTGACGGGATGCTTGTGGGCACCGGCGGCGATGCAGAAATGGGCGCCGGCGGCAACCGCGATCCTGGCGGCAGCGATCTTCGTCGCCATGCCGCCGGTGCCGACCTCCGAGACGGCGGCGCCCGCCATGGCCTCGATCTGCGGCGTCACGCGCGGCACACGATCGATGAACACGGCATCGGGACTCGACCTCGGGTCGGCCGAGTACAGGCCATCGACATCCGACAGCAGCAGCACGCAGTCCGCGGAAGCCATCTGCGCGACCCGCGCCGCGAGGCGGTCATTGTCGCCGTAGCGGATCTCGGCGGTTGCGACCGTGTCGTTCTCGTTGATCACGGGCAGCGCCCCGAGGCCCAGCAGGCTGTGCAGCGTCGCGCGGGCATTGAGGTAGCGCCGGCGTCGTTCGCTGTCCTCGAGCGTCAGCAGCACCTGGGCGACGGTGACATCATGGTCCTCGAACAGTTCCTTGTAGGCATGGGCGAGGCGGATCTGGCCGACCGCCGCCGCCGCCTGGCTCTCCTCGAGCCTGAGCGCCCCACCCGCGAGGCCGAGGTGCCGGCGGCCGAGCGCGATGGCGCCGGATGACACGAGGATCACTTCCTGGCCGCGCCGCCGCAGGCGCACCAGGTCCTCGGCGAGCGTCTCGAGCCATGCGCGGTTCAGGCGGCCGGTGGTACCGTCGACCAGAAGTGCCGACCCCACCTTGACCACGATCCGCCGGGCCCTGGCAAGGGGAGACGCCGTCGGCGCGACCGTTCGTCGGGTGTGCATAAACCGCTCGAGTATACGGGAAGGCTGCGTTGCCTCGGGTCCGGAGGCACCGCATACTAGCCGCATGAGCAGAGACTACGAACCCACCCCCGGCCAGTGGTACGAGAACAGCGAGGAAGACGAAACCTTCCGTGTGCTCACCGTCGATGAAGACTCGGAACTGATCGAGATCGAGTATCTCGACGGCGAGATCGAGGAGATCGACGTGGAGACCTGGCACGAGATGGACCTCGAGAAGGTGAGCGAGCCGGAGGGCTGGGCCGACCGCGACGACGATGATGACGATGATGACGACGAAGATGACGATGACCTCGACGTCGACGACGAGGATGACGATGACTGGGATGACGATGAAGACGACGATGATGACGTCGACGACGAGGACGACCGCTGACGGCTACCGCGGGGGCCGCCGCCAGGCGGGCGCCGTGCTTGCAAGCCGGCCAGTTGCCCCCATGTCCTCCCCATCCATGGCCTGAAGGCGCGAAATGAAGCGAATATTCCTGTTCCTGGCCACGAACCTGGCCGTCGTCCTGGTGCTGTCGGTCGTTGCCCGGCTGCTTGGCATCGACCAGTACATGTCGGCGCGCGGCGGTGACTTCACCGGCCTGCTGGTCTTCGCGGCGCTCTTCGGCTTCGGCGGCGCCTTCATATCGCTCGCGATCTCGAAGTGGATGGCCAAGCGCTCCATGGGCGTGCGGGTCATCACGCAGCCGGCAAACCCGACCGAACAGTGGCTCGTGAACACCATACGCGCGCAGGCCGAGCAGGCGGGCATCGGCATGCCCGAGGTCGGCATCTTCGACTCCCCGCAGCCGAACGCCTTTGCGACCGGGGCGCGCCGCGATGCCGCGCTGGTGGCGGTGAGCACCGGGCTGTTGCGCTCGATGAGCCAGAAGGAAGCCGAAGCGGTCCTCGGGCACGAAGTGAGCCACGTCGCCAACGGCGACATGGTCACGCTCACCCTGATCCAGGGCGTGGTGAACACCTTCGTCATCTTCCTCTCGCGGGTGATCGGGTCGATCGTCGACCGCGCGGTGTTCAAGAGCGAGCGCGGCAACGGGCCGGGCTACTTCATCACCGTGATG
>CAZRLI010000110.1:0-6901 GCA_964600535.1 uncultured Steroidobacteraceae bacterium
GGCACCACCTGGCAACGCATCGCGGACGGCGGCCGCGACGGGGATGATTGCCTCGCGCGCGCCGACGCAGGTGCGGCGCTCGAGGCTGCGGGCGACCTCGTGCACACCGGCGCGACCGGCACCAATGTCGGCGATCTCGTCATCGGCCTCGCGCGCATGGTCTAATCGAAGCGATGCGCCTGCTAATGATCGACCACGATCCGCGCTACCGGGCGCTCATCCGCCACCACGTGACGTGCCGCTGGCCCGACGCCGACGTCGTCACCTACAACCCCGTGCGCCGCGGGGCGCTCGCAGGCGAATTCCTCGCCCAGGGCTTCGATGCCGTGCTGCTCGACCATGCCTCGCCGCAGGGGGCCGGGTTCGGCTGGCTCGAGGAACTCGCTTCCCGGCCTGGTTTCGCGCCGGTCATCTTCCTGGCGCCAGACGACGAGATCCCGACACGCGAGCGTGCCATCGAGGCCGGCGCCTTCGATACATTCAGTCGCGATGCGATCGACAATGCAAGGCTGCTCGATGCGCTCGAACGCGCCGCCGCGGCGCATCTCGAGGCGCTCGCCGCCTGGCGCGGCAGCCCCGCCGGTGCCGAGGCGCAGCAGTTCGGCGCGGCCCGGCTGCGCGGCTATCGGCGCATCCGCGAGCTCGCGCGCGGCTCGGTTTCCAATCTCTACCTCGCCGAGGGCGAGGAAGCGGGCGAGCTGGTGGTGTTGAAGGTCACCCACGTCGTGCGCAAGGCAAACGGCGTCGACCAGTCCTTCGACCGCTTCCTGCAGGAGTACGAGATCGTGCGTCGCCTGCGCCACCCGAACATCGTGCGCATCCATGACCTCGGCGTGATGGATGACTTCGCGTTCATCGTGATGGAGTACTTCGCCGGCGGCGACCTGCGCCGGCGCATGCGTACGCCGCTCACGCTGCGCGCCGCGCTCGGCTATGCGCTCGAGATCGCCCGCGCACTGGCGGCCGTGCACGGGGCCGGCGTGCGCCACCGCGACCTCAAGCCGGGCAACGTCATGGTGCGCGACGACGGCAGCGTCGCGCTGATCGACTTCGGCCTCGCCAAGCACGAAGCGCTCGCGTTCGAGATCACCGACACCGGGATGATCTTCGGCACGCCGCACTACATGAGCCCCGAGCAGGGCCACGGCCAGCCTGCCGACGAGCGCAGCGACCTCTACAGCCTCGGCGTGATGCTCTACGAGATGCTCGCGCGCACCAAGCCCTACGACGCGGACAACCCGATGGCGATCATCTACCTGCATGCCAAGGCGCCGGTGCCGCGGCTGCCGCGTGAGTTCGCCAGTGCGCAGCCCATCGTCGACCGCCTCATGGCAAAGCTCCCGGAAGAGCGCTTCGCGAACGCGGATGAGGCGGCGGCCATTCTCGGCATGGCGATCGAGGCGCTGGACGAGCCGTGAGCGCGACACCCGGCCAGGAGCAGGCGATCCTCGCGGCCCCGACGCCCGCGGCCTGGGTCGATGCGGCCGCCGCGAACTGGCGGTCGCTGCTCACCGACCACGCCAATTGCGAGAAGAAGGCGGCGTCGACCGCGCTCGCGCTGATCTTTGCCTATCCGCAGGACACGGCGCTCGGCGTCTGCCTCGCGCGCCTCGCGCGCGAGGAGCTGCGCCACTACGAGCAGGTCGTGCGCATGATGCAGCGGCTCGCGGTGCCGTTCGAACGGCAGAAGCCCGGGCGCTACGCGTCGGCCCTGCGTCGCCACGCGGCAAGCGCCGAGCCGCGCCGCAAGGTGGATCTCATGCTGATCGGCGCATTGATCGAGGCGCGGTCCTGCGAGCGCTTCCGCCTGCTCGCGCCGCGCCTGGCGGAGCCGCTGGGCGACTTCTATGCCGATCTCGAGCGCGCCGAGGCGCGCCACCACGAGCTCTATGTCGGCCTTGCGCAGGCGGGCGCGGGGGACATCGACTGGCGGCAGCGCCTGCGCCAGCTCGCAAACGTGGAAGCGGAGCTGGCGACCTCGCCGGACACGGTCCTGCGCTTCCACTCCGGCATCATGCCTGCCTAGGCAGTGTCAGCAGGCGCCGACCGGTGGCGCTCCACTCGAGTACGCTGCCCTGTTCGTACCAGGCGCCCAGCACGATGCGCGTTCGCCGGCGCCCCGCCACGGTGAATTCGTGCACCCCCGGCCGGTGGGTGTGGCCGTGCACCACGACCTCGACGTCAAACTCCTTCACCGCCAGTTCGATCGCTGCCGGGTTGGCGTCCATGATGTCGGGCTGGACGCGACTGGTGTGCGCGCGGCTGCCGGCGCGTGCCTCGTCGGCGAGCAACTTCCGGTCGGCCAGCGGCAGGGCGAGCAGGCGCCGCTGCCAATCGGGGTCGCGCACGATCACGCGCAGTTGCTGGTACTTGACGTCGCCGGTGCAGAACAGGTCGCCGTGCGCGAGCAGCGCGCGCACGCCTTCGATGTCCGCTACCACGGGGTCGGCGAGCAGGCGGCAGCCGGTACGCGCGGCGAAGCGCTCGCCGAGCAGGAAATCGCGGTTGCCGTGCATGACGAAGCACGGGTTGCCGCCGTCGGTGAAGGCGCGCAGCGCGGCGCAGACGCGGGCCCGCTCCGGGTCGTCGTCGTCATCGCCCACCCAGGACTCGAACAGGTCGCCCAGGATGTAGAGGGCGGCGGCCCGTCGCGCATCGCCCTGCAGGAAGGCGATGAACTGGTCACTCGCCTCGGGCGCCGCCGCATCGAGATGCAGGTCCGAGACGAACAGGTGGCTCACTGGCCCGGGGGAACCGGCGGTGGCGCAGCCGGGGACACCGGTGCAGGCGCGGCCGAGGCAGGCGCGGCCGTGGCAGGCGCGGCCGTGGCGGGCGCGGCCGTGGCGGGCGCGGCAGCGGCCGGTGCCGCGCCGGCGGTTCCGCCGACCAGTTCGATGCTCCTGATCACGACGGGCGTCAGCGGCGCGTCCGATTTCAGGGTCGCGACCGCGCCCGTCGGCTGCACCGAGATGCGGTCGACGACATCCATGCCCTCGACGACCTTGCCGAATACCGCGTAGCCCCAGCGCGTCGGCAGGGGATCGAGGTCCGCATTGTTGCCGACGTTCACGAAGAACTGCGCATCGCCGGAGTGCGGCGCCGCGGCGCGCGCCAGGCCCACGGCGCCGCGCACGTTCTGCAGGCCGTTGCCCGATTCGTTGGCGATGGGCGGATGCGTGGGCTTGAGCGTGTACTGCGGCGTGACGCCGCCGCCCTGGATCATGAAATTGGCGATCACGCGGTGGAACAGCGTGTCGGTGTAGTGGCCTTCCTTCACGTAGGTGAGGAAATTGGCGACCGTGAGCGGCGCGCGCCCGGGATCCAGCTCGATCACGAAGTCGCCGAGGCTGGTCGACACGCGCACGCGCGGGTCCTCGGCGGCGAACGTCGCGCTGGTGCAGGCGAGTACGAGCAGGCCCGCGAGGGCGGCAAGGCGGCGGGTTGGCGGCTTCCTCATCCGCATATTCTAGCAATCCCTTAAGATGTCGTTCATGTCCGAGCCTGAGGTCGTCACCCGCTTCGCGCCGAGCCCCACCGGCTCGCTCCACATCGGCAATGCGCGCACGGCGCTCTTCAATTTCCTGTACGCACGCCGCGCGGGCGGCAGGTTCCTGCTGCGCATCGAGGACACCGACGCCGGGCGCTCGACCGATGCCTACCTCGCCGCGCTCGTCGAGGACCTGCGCTGGCTCGGCATCGACTGGCAGGAGGGGCCCGATGTCGGCGGGCCGGCCGCACCCTATCGGCAGTCAGAGCGTACGGCGCTGTACGCCGATTTCCAGGAGCGGCTCCTCGTTACCGGAGCCGCCTATCCCTGCTATTGCACGCCCACCGAGCTCGAGCTGTCGCGCAAGGCCATGCTGGCGGCCGGCCAGCCGCCACGCTATGCCGGCACCTGCCGCGACCTGACCGCCGCGCAGCGCCGCGACCGCGAGGCGCGCGGGCTCGGCGCGACGCTGCGATTCCGGGTCGAGCAAGGCGCCGTGGTCGGATTCGACGACTTCGTGCACGGGCCGCAGCGCTTCGCGACCGACGACATCGGTGATTTCATCGTGCGCCGCGCCGACGGGACCGCGGCCTTCTTCTTCTGCAATGCCGTCGACGACGCACTGATGGGCGTGACGCGCGTGCTGCGCGGCGAGGATCACCTCACCAATACGCCGCGACAGATCCTGGTGCTGACCGCCCTCGGGCTGCCCGTGCCGGCATACGGCCATGTGTCGCTGATCGTGGGCGAGGATGGCGCGCCCCTGTCGAAGCGGCACGGCGCGACCGGGCTCGCCGAACTGCGCGACCAGGGGTATCTCGCCGCGGCGGTCCGCAACCATCTCTTCCGCCTCGGCCATGCGGCCAGCGCGCAGGGCCTGCTGGCGCTCGATGCGATGGCCGGCGCATTCGACCCGGGCCACCTCGGCCGCTCGCCGAGCCGCTTCGACCGGGTGCAGCTCGACATGTGGCAGAAGGAGGCGGTGCGTGCGCTGTCGGACGAGGCTTTCGACGCCTGGGCGGACGGGTCGCTCGCCGCCGGCCTCGCGCCCGCCGAACGCGCCAGCTTCCTCGCGGCGGTGCGGCCCAACGTGGTCTTCCCGGCGGACGTGGGCCTGTGGGCGCAGATCGTGTTCGGCGCGCCGCCGGGCCTTTCCGCCGGCGCCGAAGCGATCGTGCGCGACGCAGGGCCGCGTTTCTTCGACGCGGCGGCGGCGGCGGCCACCGCCAGTGACAACGACCTCGCGGCGATCTGCGCCGCGCTGCGGGATGCCACGGGTCGCAAGGGGCCGGCATTGTTCAAGCCGCTGCGCGTTGCGCTCACCGGGCTCGACCACGGGCCGGAACTCGCGCCGCTGCTGCGCGCCATGCCGCGCGCCACCGTGCGCGATCGCCTGTTGCGTTACGCTCGCTGACCATGCTGCGCATCCACAATTCGCTGACCGGCCGCAAGGAAGAGCTGCAACCGATCGTGCCGGGCAAGGTCGGCATGTATGTCTGCGGCATCACCGTCTACGACTATTGCCACATCGGGCACGCGCGCTCGCAGGTCGCCTTCGACGTCGTGCGTCGCTGGTTGCGCGCCTCGGGCCTCGACGTCACCTACGTGCGCAACATCACCGACATCGACGACAAGATCATCCGCCGCGCGGCGGAGAAGGGTGAGTCGATCGATGCGCTCACCGAACGCTTCATCGAGGCGATGAACGAGGATTTCGCCGCGCTCGGCATCGGGCGACCGGACTTCGAGCCGCGCGCCACGCAGTACGTGCCCGCGATCCTCGCGATGATCGGCGCGCTCATCGAGCGCGGCTATGCCTACGTGGCGGCCGACGGCGACGTGCTGTACGCCGTCGAGCGTTTCGGCGAATACGGCAGGCTTTCCGGCAAGAAGCTCGAGGACCTCGTGGCCGGTGCCCGTGTCGAGGTCGACGCGGGCAAGCGCAATCCGCTCGATTTCGTGCTGTGGAAGGCCGCGAAGCCCGGTGAGCCCGCCTGGGAATCGCCGTGGGGCGCCGGCCGCCCCGGCTGGCACATCGAATGCTCGGCGATGTCGACGGCGCTGCTCGGCACGCATTTCGACATCCATGGCGGCGGCATGGACCTGAAGTTCCCGCACCACGAGAACGAGATCGCGCAGTCCTGTGCCGCGACCGGCGACGCGTTCGCCAATGTCTGGCTGCACAACGGCTTCGTCAATGTCGACGACGAGAAGATGTCGAAGTCGCTCGGCAATTTCTTCACGCTGCGCGAGGTGCTGCCGACCGTGCGACACCCGGAGGTGCTGCGCTTCTTCCTGATCTCGAGCCATTATCGCGGGCCGATCAACTATTCGACCGAGCAGCTCGTGCAGGCGGATGCGGCGCTCACGCGCCTCTATACGGCGCTGCGCGGGCTGGCGCCGCAGAGGCTCACCCGCGAGCACGCCGCCTCCCAGGAGGAATTCGCGGCCGCCATGGACGACGACTTCAACACCCCGCAGGCGCTTGCGGTGCTGCAGGGCCTTGCGCGCGACCTCAATTCGGCCCGTGCGGCGGGCGACGCGAAGACCGCGCAATGGCGCGCCAGCGAGCTCGCCGCGCTCGGCGGCGTGCTCGGCATCCTCACGGTGGACCCCGAGCAATGGTTCCGGCTCGGTGCGCCGCGCGCGGCAGGCGAGGGCGCCCTGGACGATGCCGCGATCGGGGCGCTCGTCGAGGCGCGGCTCGCGGCGCGCAAGGCGAAGAACTGGGCGGAATCGGACCGCATGCGCGCTGAACTGGCGGCCGCGGGCGTCGTGCTCGAGGACAAGCCGGGGGGCGTCACGCTGTGGCGGCGGCGCTGAGCGCGGCCAGGAAGTTCGTGTACCAGGCCTTGAGGTCATGGGCCCGCAACGTCGCCAGCATCGCGGTGTGCCGCGCCTGGCGTTCCGCGAGCGGCATCGCGAGCGCGGCTTCGACGGCCTGCGCCACGCCGCGCAGGTCGTAGGGGTTGACGATCACGGCCCCATCCAGTTCGCGCGCCGCACCGGCGAGTGACGACAGGATCAGCGCGCCGGGGTCGGCCGGGTCCTGCGCGGCGACGAATTCCTTCGCGACGAGGTTCATGCCGTCACGCAGCGGCGTGACGATGCCGACCTGCGCGGCGCGCATGAAGCCCATCAGCGTGCCGTGCGGGAAGTTCTTGTTGAGATAGCGCAGCGGCGTCCAGTCGGTGTCGGCGAAGCGGCCGTTGGTGCGCCCGGTCGCCTGCTCGAGCGCTTCGCGGATCGCGGCGTACGCCTGGATGTCGTCGCGGCTGAGCGGCGCGATCTGCAGGTAGATCAGCCGGCCGCGGTGCGTGGCGTGGCGCTCGAGGAAGCGCTGGTAGGCGGTGAAGCGTTCCACGAGGCCCTTGCTGTAATCGAGCCGGTCGACGCCGATCAGCAGCCGCCGGC
>CAZRLI010000111.1:0-6882 GCA_964600535.1 uncultured Steroidobacteraceae bacterium
AGCTCGGCGAGCTGCAGCAGGCGCTCGAGCGCATGCGCCACAAGCTGCGCCAGACGACGATCACCAAGAACTACCTCAACAGCGTGCTCACCGGGATGACCGACGCGGTGTTCGTCACCTCGCCCGAGGGCGTGATCCGCGTCGCGAACCTCGCGGCGCAGCGCCTGCTCGGCTACGCCGAGGAAGAGTTGAACGGCCGCAGCATCGTCTCGCTGCTCGACGGTCCCGACCGCGAGCATTTCGATGTCCTGCAGGCCGCGAGCGAGACGCGCGAAGCCGTCGTGCGCACGCGCAAGGGGCAGACGATCCCGGTGGCGCTCACCGGTTCACCGATCGCCACCGACGACCCGCAGTTCCAGGGCAGCATCTTCGTCGCGCGCAACATCACCGACCGCAAGCGCGCCGAGCGGCGCATCCGCTACCTCGCGCGCTACGACGCCCTCACCAAGGTGCCGAACCGGATGCAGTTCCAGCACCTGCTGCAGCAGGCGATCGCGCGCGCGCTGCGCAACCGCGAGACCGTGGCGCTGCTGTACCTCGATGTCGACCACTTCAAGGAAGTCAACGACACCTTCGGCCATGCCGCGGGCGACCGCGCCCTCGAGATCCTCACCGAGCGGCTGACGCGCGTGCTGCCGAAGGATTCCGTGGTGGGCCGCCTCGCGGGCGACGAATTCGCGGTGATGATCGACGCGCTCGCCGGCAGCGGCGACCATCGCGGCCCGATCGGCCAGCTGGCGCGCGCAATCCTCGCCGAGACCGCCAGGATCTTCCAGCTCGGCCAGCACGAGCTCTACCTCACCGCCAGCATCGGCATCGCGTTCTGTCCACGCGACGCCGAGAACGTGATCGACCTGATCCGCAACGCCGACGCGGCGATGTACTACTCGAAGCAGAACGGCGGCAATACCTTCGCGTTCTACGCGCCGGAAATGAATGCGGCCTCGGTCGAGCGCCTGATGCTGAAGAGCAAGCTGCGGCGCGCGCTCGAGCGCGACGAGCTGATCGTGAACTACCAGCCGAAGGTCGACCTGCGCACCGGGCGGATCGTCGGCGCCGAGGGCCTGCTGCGCTGGCGCCTGCCGGGGCATGGCGATATCCCGCCGGGCCAGTTCATCCCGCTCGCCGAGGAATCCAACCTGATCCTCGAGATCGGCGAATGGGTGCTGAACCGCGTGTGCCTCGACTATCGGGCGCTGCGCCGCGAAGTCACCGACCCGGGCCGCATCTCGCTCAACCTGTCGCTGAAGCAGCTGCGCCAGGCGTCCTTCATCGTCCGCTGCCGCTCGGTCTTCCGGCGCCACGGCGTCGCGCCTTCGGCATTCGAGCTCGAGATCACCGAATCGACCCTGATGGCGGACGCGCGGCGCACCGTGCACCTGCTCGGCGAGCTGCACGCGATGGGCGTGCACCTGTCGATCGACGATTTCGGGACTGGCTACTCGTCGCTCTCGGCCCTGCAGCAGTTCCCGATCGGCACGCTCAAGATCGACCAGTCGTTCGTGCACAAGGTCAGCGAACAGTCCGGCGACGCGACCATCGCGCGCACGATCATCGACATGGGCCACAGCCTTGGCATGGAGGTCATCGCGGAGGGCATCGAGACGCCACTGCAGCTCGATTTCCTGCGGCGGCACCATTGCGATTTCGGCCAGGGGCGGCTGTTCGGGGACTCGATGCCGCTCGAAGCGCTGCTCGAACTGCTGACGCAGCAGCAAAACGGCCAGGTGCCGTTCGCCGCGCTGCTGCCCCCCGCGGCCGGCGCCGCGGAATTGTCCGCCTGACCCGGCCCGCGCCATGCTGAGCCTGCGTGAGGTCCGCCTGCGGCGCGGTAACCGCGTGCTGTTCGAGGACGCCTCCGTCGGCGTCTTCCGCGGCGACAAGGTCGGCATCGTGGGCCGCAACGGCTCGGGCAAATCCAGCCTCCTTGCACTGGTCCGCGGCGAGCTCGCGCCGGACCTCGGGGACTATTCCGCGCCGGCCAGCCTCTGCATCGCGGTGGTCGAGCAGTCGGTGCCCGACTCGGCGCAGCGCGTGATCGAGTACGTGCGCACGGGCGACGCCGAGCTCGTGCGCATCGAGCAGGCCATCGCGGCCGCGCACGCCGCCGGCGACGGGCACCGCGAGGCACAGCTGCACGCCGACTACGATGCCGCAGGCGGCTACGGCGCGCGCAGCCGCGCGGCTTCGCTCGCGACCGGCCTCGGCTTCGACGCGGACGACCTCGAACGCCCGCTGCAGGTGTTCTCGGGTGGCCTGCGCATGCGCGCGGCGCTCGCGCGCGCGTTGATGCGCCGCTCGGATGTGCTGCTGCTCGACGAGCCGACCAACCACCTCGACCTCGACGCGGTACTGTGGCTCGAGGGCTGGTTGCGGGCCTACCGCGGCACGCTGCTGGTCGTCTCGCACGACCGCGAGTTCCTCGATGCCATCGTCGGGCGCACCTTTCACATCGACGGCGGCCGGCTCACCGCCTACAGCGGCAACTACTCCGCGTTCGAGGGCCAATGGGCCGCGGCGCGCGAGCGCAACGCCGCGCTCGCCGAGAGCCAGCGCCGCGAGATCGCGCATGTCGAGAGTTTCGTCGAGCGCTTCCGCGCCAAGGCGAGCAAGGCGCGGCAGGTGCAGAGCCGCCTCAAGTGGCTGGCGCGCCTGCCGTCGATCATCGAGGCACAGGGCGAGGAATCCTTTGCGTGGGAGTTTCCGCTGCCCGCCAGGCTGCCCCGGCCGCTGGTCGCCCTCGATCGCATCGGTGCCGGCTACGGCGGCCGCAGCGTGTTCTGCGGCGCAAGCCTGTCGCTCGCCCCGGGTGATCGCATTGGCGTGCTCGGCAGGAACGGTGCGGGCAAGTCGACCCTGATGAAGACGGTCGCCGGCACGCTGGCGCCGCTCGCCGGCGAGCGCACGGCGGCGCCCGACCTCGAGGTCGGCTTCTTCGCGCAGCTGGAGGTGGAGCAGCTCGACCCTGCCAGCTCCTCGGTCGAGGAACTCGGGCGGCGCGGCGGTCCGGCCGTCGCGGCCTGGACGCCGCAGCAGAAGCGCGACCACCTCGGGCGCTTTGGCTTTCGCGGCGAGCGGGTGTTCGAGCCCGTGAGCCGCTTCTCGGGCGGCGAACGAGCGCGCCTCACGCTCGCCACGATCGTTGCGCGACGGCCGAACCTGCTGCTGCTCGACGAGCCGACCAATCACCTCGATTTCGAGATGCGCAGCGCACTGCTGCTGGCGCTGCAGGATTACGCTGGCGCGGTGCTGATCGTCTCCCACGACCGCTCGCTGCTGCGCGGCGCCTGCGACCGCTTCCTCGTCGTCGGGGGTGGCGCCGTGCGCGCGTTCGACGGCGACCTCGAGGACTACGCCGCCTGGCTCGCGCAGGGCGCCGCGTCGTCCCCGGGGCCGGCCGGCACGGCAGCGGGCGACGCCAGCGCGCAATCGCGTCGCGACGCGCGGCGCCGCGAGGCTGCGGCACGCAACCGCCTCTCGCCGCTGCGTGCCGAACTGCGTTCCATCGAGGCCGAGCTCGCCGAGCTCGCGCACGAGCGCGGCGAGATCGAGCGCGCGCTCGCGGATCCCGCGAAGTTCGGGCTGGCCGCGGAGTTCGGCCGGATCAGCGCCCGCACGGCCGAGCTCGAAGACCGTTGGCTGGCGCTCAGCGAGGAAATCGATGCCGCGCAGCGCGCGTAGGCGCATCGCGCGCTGGATCGGCGGCGGACTGCTCGCCGCCTGGGTGCTGGTCGGCGCGTGGAACACCTGGAAGCCGATGCCGGAAGGCGTGGTGGTCAACGGCGCATGGAGCCCGCTGCACGAGGGCGACGCGCGCTTCCTGCGCGACATCACCGCCGCCGATGGCTACGGGCATGCGATCGTCGACCAGCAGATCTTCGATGCCGCCTTGCGGATCATCGCGGCCGCGCAGCATTTCGTCGTGCTCGACATGTTCCTCTTCAACGAGCACCGCGGCGCGAATGCCTCCGCACCCGTGCACCGGCCACTCGCCGCGGAACTGACCCGCCTGCTGATCGACAAGCGGCGCGCGGACCCACGGTTCCGCGTCCTGTTCGTCACCGACCCGATCAACGACATCTACGGCGGCGATCCTTCGCCCGAGCTCGAAACGCTGCGGGCCGCCGGCGTCGACGTGGTCGTCACGGACCTCGATCGCCTGCGCGATTCGAATCCGGCCTATTCCGCATTCTGGCGCCTCGCGTTGTCCTGGTGGGCCAGCGGTGGCCCCGGCGACTGGCCGAATCCGTTCGATGCCGCGGCACACGGCGTGTCGCTCGGCGCCTGGGCGCGACTCGCGAATTTCAAGGCGAATCATCGCAAGCTGCTGATCGCCGACGGCGCGGACGGCGTGCTGCACGGCCTCATCACGTCCGCGAACCCGCACGATGCCAGCAGCCAGCACTCGAACGTCGCGCTCGCGATCAGCGGTCCCGCGCTCGCGCCGCTGCTGCAGAGCGAGCTCGCCATCGCGCGTTTCTCGGGCTGGAAGGGCGGGCCGTTGCCGGTGCCGGCCCCGGCCGCGAACGCGACCCCCGGCACCGTGGCACCCGGCGGGATTGCAGCGGGCCGCATCCGCGTCGTCACCGAGGAGGCAATCGCCGACGCGGTGGTCGAGAGGCTGCAGACCTGTGCGGCGGGCGATGCGATCGACATCGCGATGTTCTATCTCTCGGACCGGGGCGTCTTGCGCGCGCTGCGCGAGGCCGCCGGGCGCGGGGCATCGGTGCGCGTGCTGCTCGATCCCAACAAGGACGCCTTCGGCCGCGAGAAGAACGGCATCCCGAACCGCCCTGTCGCCTCCGAGCTCGTCACCGCGAGCGACGGCGCGATCCGCCTGCGCTGGTACCGCACGCACGGCGAGCAGTTCCACGTGAAGCTGGTCGCGGTGCGTGGGCGTGAGGGTTACTGGCTGACGCTCGGTTCGGCGAACCTCACGCGCCGCAACCTGCGCGACTACAACCTCGAGGCGAACGTGGTCGTCGAGACGCCGCGGGAATCCGCGCTCGAGGTCGCGGTACTGCAGTGGTTCGACGGCCTGTGGACGAACCGCGCGCCCGCGGGCGTCGAGTACACCGCGGAGTTCGGCGCCTACGCCGACCCCACGCAGCTGAACTACTGGGGTTACCGCTTCATGGAAGCGACGGGTTTTTCGACGTTCTAGCCGGTGGCGGGCCCGGCGGGCGGGCCGCAATCCCCCGCGCAGCCGCGGCCCTCAGTGCACTTCCCGTTTCTGCACCTCGCCCTTGCTCGCGAGCGAGAAGCGCGGCTCGACCGCGCTTGGCGTGCCCGACACGAGATCAGCGGTGTAGCGCCCGACCGCGGGGCCGTGCTTGAAGCCGTGCCCCGAGCCGCCGCCGACCAGCCACACGTTCGCGAAGCCCGGGTGGCGGTCGATCAGGAAGTCGCCGTTGGCGCTGTTCTCGTACTGGCACACGCGCGTCTCGACGAGCGGCTGTTCGGCGAGCGCGGGGAAGCGCCGTGCGAGGTAACGGCGCACGTCCGCCTCACCCTCGCGACTGGCGCGCCGTTCGCCCGTGTCGGGGTCGAAGGCGGGGCCGTGCACGTCGTTGGCGATCTTGAAGCCGCGGCTCTCGACATCCGGCATCCCGTAGTAGATGTCGCCGGCGGTGAACTCGGCCCAGCCGGGCAGGTGCTGCGGCCCGTAGCGGCCATCGCCGCCCGGAGGGGCGAAGAAGAAGACTTCCTGGCGCGTCGGGAAGATGCGGCTGGCCAGGAGTCCCGGAAACAGCTTCGGCAGCCATGGCCCGCAGGCAAACACGTAGTCCGTCGCGCTCTCGGCGCCGGCCGATGTCATGACACGGTCGAGGCTCACAGCGCCCGCGCCCGTCGCGGCCGGCCCCGGCGGCTCCACCGCCGCGACACGATACTCGCCGCCGGCCGCGATGAACTCGGCCACCAGCGTCTGCACCGCGCGGCGCGCCATCAGGACGCCGTAGTCCGCCTGGTGCAGGCCGAACTCCACCCCGTCCCAGGCCACCTGCGGCCAGCGACGTGCGAGTTCCGCGCGCCCGAACGCCTCGAGTGGCAGGCCGAGCTCGCGGTGGATCGCGAGGCTCTCCCGCGCGAAGGGCTCCTCCTTCGAAAAGAACATCAGGATGCCCGTGGGATGCAGCACCGGGAGCCCCGAGCGCGCCGACAACCAGCGCCAGTCGGGGAGCGATTCGGCGGCCATCTTCGTGTAGACGGCATCGGCGCCGTAAATCGTGCGCGTGAGGCGTGATTCGCCACCCGAGGACGCCCGGCTGTTGGCGGCGCCGAAGGCGTCGAGCAGCAGCACGCGCTTCTGCCGGCGCAGCAGCTGCCAGGCCGTCCAGGCGCCGAACACGCCCGCACCGACGACGACCACGTCCCGGCGAGGTGCGCCCGTCGGGCCGGCCGCCCCGGCGTGCCCGGCGGTGGCCAAGGCCGCGGGAGCGCCTGCGAGGGTGGTCAATACCCTGCGGCGCGTGACGGAATGGGTGGCTCGCGGCATGAGACCCCCTGGCGACAGGCGTTGCGGCACTTCCAAAGATACGCGCAAAGGTGCAGTATCTTGCGACGCGAAAATACAACAGCGGGTTGCACCCGCAACCCGCGATACAGGGAGTTAATCATGCGGACGCGAAGGAAGACAGCGATTGCCGCGCTGGCCGTCTTGCTGCCGGCGGCGCTCAGTGCACAGGAAGCACCCACCCGTACCGTCGCACTCGAGGAAGTGGTCGTCACCGCGCAGAAGCGCTCGGAATCGACGCAGGACGTGCCGTTCTCGGTCGCCGCGATGACCGAACAGGGCATCGAGCGCTCCGGTTCGGGCAACATCGTCGAGCTCGCGCGCAACATTTCCGGTCTCACGATCACCGATCTCGGCCCCGGCCAGAG
>CAZRLI010000112.1:0-6804 GCA_964600535.1 uncultured Steroidobacteraceae bacterium
GCTAGCATTGCCCCATGAGTTACGACCAGTATCACAAGCGGCGCATCGGCGATCATGTGTTGCATGCCGAAACCCAGATGATGGGCTACGGCTACGACCCCCAGCTTTCCGAAGGCGCACTCAAGCCACCGGTATTCCTGACCTCGACGTTCGTCTTCAAGACGGCCGAGGACGGCAAGGCCTTCTTCGACTTCACCGCGGGCCGCCGCGAGGCACCGCCCGGGCAGGGCACGGGGCTCGTCTACTCGCGCTTCAACAACCCGAACCTCGAGGTGCTCGAGGACCGGCTCGCGCTGTGGGAAGGCGGCGAAGCGGCCGCGGTGTTCGCGAGCGGCATGGCGGCGATCTCGACCACCCTCCTCGCCCATGTCCGGCCAGGCGACGTGATCCTGATGAGCCTGCCGCTCTACGGCGGCACCGAAACCCTGATCGAGAAGAACCTGCCGAACTTCGGCATCCGCGCGGTCGGCTTCGCCGACGGCTGCAGCGAGCGCGCCGTGATGGAGGCGATGGACCAGGCCCTGCACGTCGCCCGGGAAACGGGCGGGCGCGTGGCGTTCATCATGACCGAGACGCCGGCGAACCCGACCAACAGCCTCGTCGACCTCGCGCTGATGCGCCGCGTGGCCGACGAGATCGCCCGCCGGCAGGGCGGCGAGCCGCCCCCGGTCGCGGTCGACAACACTTTCCTCGGGCCCGTGTACCAGCAGCCGCTCGCGCACGGCGCGGACCTCGTGCTCTATTCACTGACGAAATACGTCGGCGGCCACTCCGACCTGGTCGCGGGCGGCGTCGTCGGTTCGAAGGCGCGCGTGAAGGCGACGCGGCTGCTGCGCAGTGCGCTCGGCACGCAGCTCGACGCCAATTCCGCCTGGATGATCATGCGCTCCATGGAAACGATGGCGCTGCGCATGCGTGCCGCGAGCGACAACGCCGCGCGCGTCGCGCAGTACCTCGCCCGCCACCCGCGCGTGTCGGACGTGAACTACCTCGGGCTGCTGCCGCCGGGCGACGCGCGCGCGGATGTCTTCCGGCGCCAGTGCGCGAGCGCGGGCTCCACCTTTGCCTTCAAGGTCGGCAGCGGCGAGGCGGACGCGTTCCGCATGCTCAACCGCCTGCAGGTGATGAAGCTCGCCGTGAGCCTCGGCGGCACCGAAACGCTGATCTCGCACCCGGCCTCGACCACCCATTCGGGCGTGCCGAAGGCGACGCGCGATCGCTATGGCATCACCGACGCGATGGTGCGCATCTCGGTCGGCATCGAGCATCCGGACGACCTGGTCGCCGATCTCGCGCAGGCGCTGGCCTAGGATCCGCCGATGATCGAACGTACCATCGAGCGACTGCTGTTCGCATCGCGCTGGCTGCTCGCGCCGGTCTACCTCGGCCTGTCGCTCGCGCTGGTCGCGCTCGGCGTCAAGTTCTTCCAGGAGGCCAGCCACGTGCTGCTGCACGTGCTCACGGTGACCGAGGCGGACCTGGTGCTCACCCTCCTCGCGATGATCGACATCGTGCTGGTCGGCGGGCTGATCATCATGGTGATGCTGTCGGGCTACGAGAACTTCGTCTCGCGCATCGACGTCAACCAGGGCGAGAACCGCGAGGCCGCGCTCGGCTGGCTCGGCAAGCTCGATGCCGGCGGGCTCAAGCTCAAGGTCGCCGCCTCGATCGTCGCAATATCCTCGATCCACCTGCTGCGCGTGTTCATGAACGCGATGCAGACACCCAACGACAAGATCCTCTGGTACGTGGTCCTGCACCTCACCTTCGTGGTCTCGGGCGTGCTGCTCGCGCTGATGGACCGGATCACCTACGCGACCGCGAAGGCCAAGGGCTAGGAGCCGGGGAGCCCCATCCAGCGCTGCAGCGAGTCCACGCGGCTGCGGCTGACCGGAACCTGGCGACCGCCCTTGAGCCGCAGCGTGTAATCACCACCCGCTTCGCGCAGCAGTGCTTCGATCCGGTCGAGCCGCACGATCGCGGATCGATGCACCCTGGCGAAGCGCGCCGGGTCGAGCCGCTCCTCGAGAGTCTGCATGCGCTCGCGCACCAGCCAGGCCTTGTCGCCGACGTGCAGCTCCACATAGGGGCCGCTCGCGGTGATCGCGTCGATGTCGTCCACGCTCACCACCCGCACCTGCCCGCGCGATTCGACGGCGATGCGCTCGAGGTGGCCCGCCGGCGCGGCCGGCGCCGGCGCCCCGTCGCCGTCCAGCAGGGCCTTCAGCCGCGTCGACAGCGCGCCGATCTCCTCGAGTTCGATCGCGCGGCGTGCGCGGCCGAAGGCCCGCTCGAAGCGCTCGTCGTCGAAGGGTTTCACCAGGTAGTCGACGGCCGCCACTTCGAATGCCTTGAGCGCGTACTGGTCGTAGGCGGTGCAGAAGATGGTGGCGGGCATGTTCGCCGCACCGATTTCGCGCACCACCTCGAGCCCGGTGCGGCCGGGCATCTGGATATCGAGGAAGACGAGATCGGGTGCGAGCTCGCGGATCGCATCGACCGCCGCGTTGCCGTTCTCGGCGACGCCGACGACTTCGACGGCGGCCTCGCCGGCCAGCAGGTCGAGCAGGCGCTGCCTTGCGAGCGCCTCGTCGTCGATCACCAGCACCCGCAGCAGCCTCGGGGTCATACGGCCACCGCGCGCAGGTCGGCAGCCGTGTGGAACGGCAGCCGTACCTCGGCGCGCATGCCGCCTGCGGCGCGCGGCTCGAGCGTCAGGCGCTGCGCAGGGCCGTAGAGCTGCGCGAGCCGCTCGCGCGTGTTGCGCAGGCCGATGCCCTCGGCGGGCGGCGGCGCATCGCCCGGGGCCGCCGGGCCGTTGTCCTCGACCGACAGGACGACCGCCGCGCCGTCACGCCGCGCCGCAATGGTGATCGAGCCGGAATGCTCGCGCTTGGCCGTCCCGTGCCGGATGGCGTTCTCGACCAGTGGCTGCAGGACGAGATTCGGCACCAGCGCCTCGCCGAGGCCGGGTTCGATCTGCATCTCGACGGCAAGCTGGCCCTGGAACCGCACCCGCATGATGTCGAGGTAACCGTCGAGGAAGCGCAGCTCCTCGTGCAGCGCCACCTCCTGCTCCTGCGCGCCCTCGAGCGTCGTGCGCAGCAGCTCCGAGAGCCGCGCGATCATGCGCCGCACGCCGCGCGGGTCGCGCTCGACCAGGGCCGAGACGGCGTGCAGCGTGTTGAACAGGAAGTGCGGATCGAGCTGGCTGCGCAGCGCCGCGAGGCGCGCGTCGGCGAGCTGCGCCTGCAGGCGGATCGCCTCGCCGCGCCGCGCCTCTTCGCGCCGGAAGTAGTGGCGCGCGAGTCCGGCCGTGAGGATCGCGGCGGCGATGATGAACTGGTTGATGAACCACAGCCGCGACACCCGCTGCAGCATCCCGAGCGGCGGCCGGCCACCGGGCCTGGGTTCGTAGAACAGGTCCCAGCGCAGCCAGCTGAAGAGCGCATCCACGGCGAACCCGACGACGCAGGCCAGCAGGACCAGCGCGAGGATGCGCCCCACCCGCGCACCTCCATCGACACCCAGCCGGCCGGCGGCGACGAACAGGGGTGGGGTGAGCACGGCCCACACGGCCGCGGCGATGACGGCCAGCAGGACGGGCGCGCTCGGAAAGAGCGGCACCGCGCGACCGCCGGGCGACAGCAGCGCGTTGGCGGACCAGAGCACCGCGAAGAACGTCCAGAAGAGCAGGATCATGACGTACTCCGCCCGCTGCAGCGGGTAGCGCTCGTTGGCGGGCGGCATTGCTTTCATGGCGACAAGCATAGGTAGCCGGGAGCCGGGCGGCAAAGGCGCCGGCGACGTCGTGCGCGCCGTTCGTGACACCCGCGTGCAGTTGGTGTCGCGCGGGCCCTCGGCCGGCCGGCGCGCGGCTATGCTCGTCCCCATGAAGAACAAGCGGATCGTCGCCCTCGCTGTCGTCCTCGCGGTCGCCGCGGCCTGCGCGTATGCGTGGACATCGCTGGCGCGCAAGGAGGCCTCGCCCTATCGCTTCGCCACGATCGAACGCGGCGACATCCGCGCCGCGGTCGCCGCCACCGGCGCGCTCGGCGCGGTCACGACCGTGCAGGTGGGCACGCAGGTGTCGGGTCGCATCGTCGAGATACTCGCCGACTTCAATGACCGGGTGCACAAGGGCCAGCTGATCGCCCGCATCGATCCGACCCTGCTCGAACAGGCGGTGCGCGATGCGCAGGCGGGCCTCGAACGCAGCCAGGCGCAGTTCGAACAGGCCGACATCGAGTATCGCCGCAACCTCGACCTGTTCCAGGGCAAGGTGCTGACCGAGATCGAATTCAACACCGCGAAATTCGCCCGCGCGGTGGCCGCGGCCAACGTCAAGTCCGCGCAGGTCGCGCTCGACCGCGCGCGGCAGAACCTCGCGTACGCGGAGATATACGCGCCGATCGACGGCATCGTCGTCGAGCGCAATGTCGATGCCGGCCAGACCGTCGCCGCCAGTTTCTCGGCGCCGCAGCTGTTCCTGATCGCGGAGGACCTCGCGCACATGCAGATCCTCGCCTCGGTCGCCGAAAGTGATATCGGCTCGATCCACGAAGGCCAGCCGGTGTCCTTCACGGTGCAGGCCTGGCCGACCGGGAAATTCACGGGCACCGTGAAGAAAGTGCGCCTGCAGTCGACCACGACCGACAACATCGTCAGTTACACCGCGGTCATCGAGGTCGCGAACCCCGAGGGCAAGTTGCTGCCGGGCATGACGGCGAGCGTCGATTTCATCACCGGTGAGGCGCGCGACGTGCTGACCGTGCCGAACGCCGCGCTGCGCTTCCGCCCCACCGAGGCGATGCTCGCAAGCATCGGCGCGCAACGCCCCGCCGGCGCCGCCGGCCGCGCACAGTCCGCGGGGGCCGCACAGGGGAGCGAGGGCGCGCATCGGCCGGCCAACACCGCGGCCCTGTGGTACCTCGACGCCGCGGGCAAGCTGGTGCGCGCCCGGGTGCGCACCGGCCTCACGGACGGACAGCGCACGGAAGTCAGCGGCGAGGGCCTCGCAGCGGGGCGCGAGATCATCGTCGGCGTCACGCAGGCGAACTCGGGTGCGGCGGCGACCAACCCCTTCCAGTCGCAGCCCATGGGCGGCCGCCGCTTCTGAGCAGAATCATGCCGCCTGCCCCTCCCGTCATACGACTCCAGGCAGTGACCCGCGTGTACAGCTCGGGCCAGAATGCCGTCCATGCCCTCGCCGGCGTCGACCTGGCGATCGAAACGGGCGAGATGGTCGCGATCATGGGCGCGTCGGGTTCGGGCAAGTCGACGATGATGAACATCCTCGGTTGCCTCGACAGCCCGACCACGGGACGCTACGAGCTCGACGGCATCCCCGTCACCGGGCTCTCGCGCAACGAACTCGCCGACCTGCGCAGCCGCAAGCTCGGCTTCGTCTTCCAGGGCTTCAACCTGCTCTCGCGCACGACGGCGCTCGAGAACGTCGAACTGCCGCTGCTGTACGACCGCAGTGGCCGCTTTGCAGGCAAACCGTCACCGGCGCCGGAGGCGCTGCGGCGCGTGGGCCTCGGCGAACGCATGCACCACGTGCCGAGCGAGCTCTCGGGTGGCCAGCAACAGCGGGTGGCGATTGCGCGCGCGCTGGTTACCAGCCCGTCGCTGATCCTGGCCGACGAGCCGACCGGCAATCTCGACAGCCGCACGTCGATCGAGATCATGGCGCTCTTCCAGGCGCTCAACGCACAGGGCATCACGATCGTCCTCGTCACCCACGAACACGACATCGCCGAGCATGCCCGTCGCATCGTCGAGATGCGCGACGGCCGCATCGTGCGCGACGAGCCCGTCGCGGCCCGCCGCGAGGCGGCGCGCCACCTCGACGCCCCCGGGGCGGGCGCATGAGGAAACGGGCGCTGTTCGGCATCGCGACGCGCAGCATCCTGCGCAACAAGCTGCGCACGCTGCTCACGATGCTCGGCATCGTGATCGGTGTCGCCGCCGTGATCGTCATGGTGGCGCTCGGCCGCGGCGCACAGACGATGATCGAGACGCAGATCAAGGGCCTCGGCACCAACATGCTGATGATCATGGCGGGCTCGACCTCGCAGGGCGGGGTGAGCCAGGGCGCGGCGACCTTCAATCGCCTGACGATACCGGACGCCGAGAAGCTCGCACGCGAGGGCACGACGCTTGCGGCGGTCTCGCCGGTCGTCTTCTCGCGCGGCCAGCTGATCGGCGGCATCGGCAACTGGCGCACGATGATCATGGGCGTATCGCCCAGCTACCAGACGATCCGCGACTGGCCGACGCAGAGCGGCAGCTTCTTCACCGAAGCCGACCTGCGCTCGGTGCGCCGTGTCGTGGTGCTCGGCAGCACCGTGGCGAATGCGCTCTTCCCGGACAGCGACCCGGTCGGCCAGCAGGTGCAGTTGCGCAACGTGCCGTTCACGGTGATCGGCGTGCTGGCGCCCAAGGGCCAGACCGCGGGCGGCAATGACCAGGACGACACCGTCATCATCCCCTACACGACGGCGCAGGCGCACCTCGCCGGCCAAAGTCGCATTGGCCAGATCATCGCGAGCACCTTCTCGCCGGGCGACCTGCCGGCCGCGCAGGAGGAGATCCGCGCGATCATGCGCGAATCCCACAAGCTCGCCGCCGGCGACGACGACGACTTCACGATCAGGAACCAGGACGACATCGCGGCTGCCGCGAGCAGCACCACGCGCGTCATGTCGCTGCTGCTCGCCGCGATCGCCTCGATCTCGCTGGTCGTCGGCGGCATCGGCATCATGAACATCATGCTGGTGTCGGTCACCGAGCGCACCCGCG
>CAZRLI010000113.1:0-6781 GCA_964600535.1 uncultured Steroidobacteraceae bacterium
GCCGCTTCGCCTTGTAGCCGATGATCGCGAGCGCCCAGATGAAGAGGATGATCTCGCTCTCCTGCTCGTAGTCCTTGACGAGCACGTAGAACGAACGCTCCGCGATGTAGTTAGGGTCGCGCAGCATGCCGACGCGCTGCTCGGCGAGGATCGCCTGCGCCTTCGGTCGCACGTCGAGCACGTAGACCGAGTGCACGATGACGACGATGATCGCGAGCGCGAACAGGCTGAAGACGAACTCGGACGGATAGCGGCGTGATGCGGGCATGCGGGGTCTTTCGGGTCAGATGTCCACGGGGAAGCTGACATTGTTGTCGGCTGACTGGCGCAGCTCGGGCGGCAAGTCCTCCTGCGGCTTCACCGGCGCGCCGATCGGCTCCTCGTCTTCCGGTGCGCCCTCTTCCGGGGCCCCGGCCGCCTGGGCCACCGCGGGTGGCACGACGCGCACGATCACGTAGGCGGCCGCCCAGGCCGCGAGCGAGGCGAAGGTCATGATCCAGATGGCGCGCCAGGTGCTTCTCATGGGATTCAGGGGTCCGCGTAGCGTGCGATGCGAAAGCCGATCGCCTGGCTCGCGCCGTCGGCGCCGTCGCGCCACGCGAGGCGCAGGTCCGCCACCGTCGCCGTACGCCAGTTCGAACCGCGTATCGTGTGGCGGGTTCCCTGCGCGGGGCCGAACGGATCGGTCTGCGGCGCGCTGTCGGGCAGCGAGGCGTAGGCGTCGTTCGTCCATTCCGAGACGTTGCCGGACATGTCGTAGAGGCCGAACGGATTGGCGCCGAACTTCGCGACGGGGGCCACGTTCGGGTAGCCGTCGCGATAGGATTCGAGGATCGGCGACATCGTGCCCTGCGCCTCGATGCCCGCATAGTTTCCGCTCGCGGCTGCGATCGGCAGCGCATCGCCCCATTCATAGCGGCGCAGCGCGCCCCCGCCGTCCGCGCGCGCCGCATATTCCCATTCCGCCTCGCTCGGCAGACGATAGCCGTTGGCGACCGGCGAGCGCAGCCGCCACTTGCCGTCCTTCTTCTCGTAGGCCTCCGGCAGGCCCTCCTGGCCCGAGAGCCAGTTGCAGTACTCGACCGCGTCGTCCCAGCCCACCTGCACGACCGGCTGCGCGTCGAGGTCGACGCTCTTCCTGTCGACGTAACCCGATGCGTGGTCGGGCCGGAAGCGGCGGAACTGCCCGTTGGTCACCTCGGTCGCGCCGATGAAGAACGCGCGGCTCAGCGTGACGTGGCGGCGGGCCTCGTTCTGGCGGCGCCCCTGCTCGCGGCGATCGGTCCCCATCTCGAAGCTGGCGGGCTTCAGCAGGCGCAGCACGTAGCCGGCCTTCGTCGTGATGCGGGTGCCCGCGGCCAGCGCGTTCGACGGCCGGCCGGCTTCGGTCAGCTGGAACCCGAGGCTGCGCGCCAGTCCCGGTGCCAGCGTGACCCGGGTGCTGAACGGCGCCAGCGGTGCCTTGCGCACCTCGATCGCGTGCTCGCCCGCGAGCAGCTCGAGCCTGAGCGGCGCGCGGCCCTTCGACACGCCGTCGACCCACACCTCGGCGTCGGCCGGCTCGCCGCTCACGGACAGGGCGACGTAGATCGGATCGAGCCGCGCCTCGAGCACGGTGCGCCCGCCGGCGATCGCTCCGAACTCGCGCGACCACGCGGCGTAGCCGGTGTGGGCGACGAGCACGTCGTGGCGGCCGCCCGGCGACATCGCGAGGTCGAGCGGGGTGCGGCCGCGATAGACACCGTCGACGGAAACGTCGGCACCCGCGGGGGTCGAGCGCACCACGAGCCGCGCATCCGGCGCGCCGAGGTCGATCGGGCCGATGGTCGTCGTCTCGCCTGCCTTGATCACGAGGGCGCTGTCCCACGGCTTGGCGTTGGCGGCCGTGATGGCGACGCGATGGGCCCCCGCCGGCAGGTCGATCCGGGCCGGTACCGGCACGGGCGCCGCCCCGTCGATCGACACCTGCGCCCCGGGCGTACGCACCGCAAGCGCCAGCGCGCCCCAGGAAGGCTTGAGTTCCACCTTGAGGTCCTGGCGCACACCACGCCCCTCGACATCCACCTCGACGATCGCATCGAAATGGCGGTCGGCGTGGAACGTGAGCGTGCGCTTGCCCGCGGCCACGCGCACCTCGCCCGGCGCGCGGCCGATCGTGACGCCATCGACGGCGACGCTCGCCGCCACGGCTCCGGAATCGACGTTGAGCACGCCCGGCTCCTTGCCGAGGTACAGCCGCACCGGCGCGGTCGCATCACGCGCGACCACGACCGACTTCTCGAGCGCGATGTAGCCGGGCGCGCTCGCGCGCAGGCGGTGCTCGCCCGGCAGCACGAAGAGCGTGGCACCCGAGTGCCAGGAGAGCAGCGTGTCGGTCGCGCGCACCCGCGCCTGCGCGGGTTCGAGCATGAGCGGCACGCGCACCATGCTCGACAGCAGGAGCAGCACCGCGCCCACGACCCCGAGCACCGCAGCGATGGCGATCCGGCGCCGCTTGCGGCCCCGCGGCGGCCGCACCGCGCGCCCCGGCGCGGCGAGCAGGTCCCGCGGCACCGCGCCGATCTCGACATCTTCGTCGTCGAGCGCCCCGTCGCGCTCGCTGGCGGGTGCCAGCGGCGCAATCGTGTCGTTGCCGGCGAGGTGCACCACGTCGATCACGCCGGGCGATGTCGCGCGCAGGATGACTTGCGTTGCCGCGATCGCCAGCACGTCACCGTCCCGCAGCTCGCGCGTCTCGCGCAGGCGCTCGCCGTTGAGGCGCGCGGCAACGCCCTCGCCGGGCGTCACGTGCCACAGGCCGTCGTCGATATCGAAGCGCAGCGATCCCGGCGCGTCGACCCCCGGGACCACGACATCGGACCCCGGCGCGCCGATCGTGAAGGGCAGGTCGAGGACTCGCCGGCCGAGCGGCTCGTGCACGGTGGCGCGCATCGGGGGGGTCGGCGTCAGGTCAGGCTGGATGGCCACTGCGGGTGCGCCTCAGATCGGCTCGACGCAGCTCACGGAAATCGTCTGCACGTCAGAGCCGGGCGCGATGGTGATCTCGCGGCGCACATCGCGGAAACCCTCGCGCGTGCCGGTCAGCGTGTAGCGGCCCGGCTTCAGCTCGATCTCCCGGCGCAGGAAACTGCCGAGCGTGCCGACGCGCTGGATCGTGACGTCGGTGGCGTTGTCGGACTCCAGCGCGACGCGCACGACCTTGTCATACGCCGGCAGCAGCAACTCGATGCGCGCGACCTGCGAGCGGATCACGGGACCGGTGGGCGTCACGGCGCGGGCCGCCTCGAGCAGCTGCCGGGTCTCGGTGCGCACCGCTTCGGTCGCGAGCCGTTCGGGCCGCTCGATGACCCCCTGCAGGCGGCGGGCGAGCTCCGCCCGCGGTGCCGTGCGCTCGCGGCCGGCCTGTGCGAACTGCAGCGACGGGTCCCGCGCCAGCACCTCGTCATAGAGCGCGAGCGCGTCGGACCAGCGCTCGGAGGCCTCGAGCGCCGCGGCGCGTTCACGCGCTGAATCGCCCGCGCGGGCCTGCTCGGCCGCCGCAAGCTGCTCGAGTCCCTCACGCGGTGCGCTGGCCGCGGGCTGCAGCGCGCGCGCGCGCTCGAAAGCGCTGCGCGCGCGGGCGAAATCGCCGGCGCGCAAGGCGTTGAATCCGCCCGCGAGCACGCGGGCGAACTCGCTCGCACCCACGGCACCGCGCGCCTTGGCGAGCCCCTCGCGCGCCTCGCGGTTGGCGCCATCCGCCGCGAGCGCCTGCTCGTAGAGTTCGACCGCCTCCGGCGCCCGGTCGGCCGACAAGGCATTGGCGGCCTGCGCGATGAGCGGCATTGCGACCTCGAGCGCCTGTGCGCGCTTCACGCCGGCCGCGGCGGCCTCATTGCTCGCATCGATGCGCAGCGCAAGCTCGAATGCGCTGCGCGCGCGTGCCGGCTCACTGGCTTCGAGGGCGGCCGCGCCGGCCTTCAGGCGCTCCGCCAGCGCCGCGGGCGCCCGCGACTCGATCTGCGCGAGCCGCCGGCCGATCGCCTCGTACTCCGCGGTTGCCGCGGCGAGGTCGCCGTCCGCCGCCTGCGCAGCCGCCGCCTCCGCGGCCTGCTTCACGGCCGCGAATTCCGCACCGCCCCACACGGCTGCCGCACGCCCCTCGATGTTGGCGAGGCGCCGGGCGATGCCGGCCTGCAGGGCCTCCAGTGCCCTGGCGGGATCCTCGGGCGCAGACGCCTCGCCGCCCGGCTGCGCCGGCTGCGGTGCGGCCAGGGGCGCGGACGGCACGGGCGATTGGGGCGCGAGGCGCGGCAGCACGATGAAGACGAGGGCGATGGCCACGAGCGCGAGCGCCGCGGCGATCCACGGGCCCGCGTGGCGACGCTGCGCGCGCGGTTCGGCCGGAAGCGGCGTCGCGAGCGGTGCCACGACGACTTCATCGGCCGGGCCCGCAGCCGCGAGACCCTCCCGCACCGGCTCCGGCAACTCGATCGCGACCGTGCCTTCGTCGGCGCCGGGCTCGCCGGCGAATGGCGCCGTACTCACCGACACCGATGCTTCCGGCGCCGCGGTCGCCGGCTCCTCCAGCACTTCCGACTCGATCGTCACCGTGTCGTGCAGCGAAGCGTGCAGCTCGTCGATCACGGCGCGCATGTTCGCCGGCCGCGCGTCGCGGCTCTTGGCGAGCATGCGCATGACGAGTGCCGTCAGCCGCGGTGGCGCCGGCCGGATCGGCTTCAGCTCGGCGACCGGCTCTTCGAGCACCCGCCGGGCCTCGAAGCGCGGATAGAAGGGCGGGTAGCCCGAGAGCAGCTCGTACGCGAGCGTCCCGAGGCCGTAGATGTCGTCCGATGGCGCCGGGGCCTCGCCGCGCAGCGCCTGCGGACTCGCGCAGAACGGCGAGCCGTGGTCGGCATACGGGCTTGCACCCCCGGTCGACGCGACGCCGAAGTCCGCGATCAGGGTGTGTCCCGCCTCGTCCAGCAACACGTTGCCCGGCTTGAGGTCGCGGTGCACGACGCCGCGGCCATGGGCGTGCTCGAGGGCCTGCGCGATCTCGATCAGCGCCGGCACGATGCGGGCATAGGCCTCGCCGCGCAGCGTGCCGAGGTCGCCGCCCGGCGCCAGCGCCATGGGCAGCACCAGCGTGCCGTCGCAGTTCTGCGGTTCGAAGAGTTTCAGGATGCCGGGATGGCCGAGCTCGTGCGCCACGGCGTACTCGTGCTCGAGCAGGGCCCACGCGCCGCTCGACTCGGAATCGCGCTTCAGGACCTTGAGCGCGACATCCTCGCGCCTCACCACGTCACGCGCGCGCCAGACCTCCGAGTGTCCGCCGACGCCGATCTTCGCCATCAGCGTGAACCGGCCGCAAAGGCGGTCGCCACGTGCCAGGTTCGGCATGGCTGGACACGTACTCACTCGTTGCGGGACACCGGCGTCGGTGTCGGTGCAGGGCCGGTCGCGACCGGCCGCGCGGCATCGGCGCCGCCCGTTTCCTCGACATAGATCTGCTGCAGCAGCTCGCGCCACTCGCGGTACTGCTCCTCGGCGGTACCGGTCAGCTTCAGGGTGCGGCCCTCGACCTCGACCACCTGCGGCGTGACTTCCGCCCGGAAGGTGTCCGCGAGTTCCTTGAGCGCCTCGGCGTGGACCTTCGCCTCGGAGTATTTCTTGATGCCCGACATCACGCCCGCGACGCCGCCGATCGCGCCCGCGGTGCGGGCCGCGCTCTGCACGTTGCGGCAGGTGTAGTCGTTCGGCCCGCACTGGTCGGCGACCAGCACGCTGCCGAGCACCGCCGCGGCCCCGAGCAGCGTGCGCGTGCGCGCCGACGCGCGCGCGCGGTCTTCCTTCTCGATTTCCTGCTGGCTGACGCGCCGGAAGTTGCCGTACGAATCCTCGACCTTGTCGGCGAAATTCGCGTAATAGCTGTCGACCGTGTCGATCACCGCGAGATCCCGTTCGCGGATCCGCGCGATCCGTGCCATCACCGGGTCGCCGTCCGCCGGCAGGCGCGCGACGCTCGTGACCCCCTGCGCATTGGTCGTGAGATACCCGTCGACCGCCTGCGGCGCGAACTCCTTCGCGAAGCGCAATCCGGTCACGCGCCGGATATCGCGCCGATCGTTCGCGGCCAGGGCCTGGCGGGCCGCGAGCATGTCATTCGCGATCCCGGAATAGACGTTCTGGAAGGGGTCGCGGGCGTGCAGCGCCGCGTCCGTCTTGTAGGACCCGAGGTCGGCCTCGCCCGAATATTCCTTGTCCTTGATCCAGGTCCGGCCGGTGGAATCGGCCACCGTGATGCGCAGCACGAGTCGCGCGCCGGTCGAGCTCACGATCGTCCCGTCGACCGTCACATCGACGATCGCGCTCGCGGGCACGACGCGCACCGCGCCCCACTGGCCCGACGATTCGAGCGTCGCGCGCAGCAGGCCCGGCAGGTAGCCGGCCTCCGCGCCGCGCACTTCCGGGAAGATCCGCTTCTTCGCGAGCGCCTCCTCGTCGTCCTTGATCTGCGCCGGGATGTGGGTGTCGAACAGCCGCACGCCGACGTCGAGCAGCTCGACTTGCGGAATCTGCGTGGTCGCCTGGGTCGGGTTGAGCTTCGGCAACGGCACCGTTTCGCTCGTGACGCAGGCGGCCAACGCGGCCACGCAAGGCGCGAGCCACGCGACGCGCCGGAATGCCCTGCCGTTGCGCGCCGGCTTGCTCATCCGCCCCGCACGCTCTTCTTGTATTCCTCGTATTCCTTCCAGAGCTTCTCCTTCAGCTCCGGATCGGTCTCCTGCTCCGCGGCGCG
>CAZRLI010000114.1:0-6648 GCA_964600535.1 uncultured Steroidobacteraceae bacterium
AGGAGAGCCGGCCATTTGCGACATAGAACTGGAAGAGCGCGTGGCAGGGCAGCAGCGCCATGCGCCCGAGCTCGCCGACATTCCACGCGCTGACGAGGATGCGGCGCGAATCGGGGTTCGTGCGCAGGTCCTCGATCACCCTGGCGATCTGGTCGATGTGCCCGCCGTCGGGAGTCGGCCAGGAACGCCATTGCCGGCCGTACACCGGCCCCAGCTCGCCCGCCGCATCAGCCCATTCGTCCCAGATGGAGACGCCGCGTTCGCGCAGCCAGGCCACGTTCGTGTCGCCGCGCAGGAACCACAGCAATTCGTACACGACCGACTTCAGGTGCACGCGCTTGGTCGTCACGAGCGGGAAGCCGCGCGCAAGGTCGAAGCGCATCTGGCAGCCGAACAGGGAAAGCGTGCCGGTGCCGGTGCGGTCGCCCTTGCGCGCACCCTCGTCGCGGACGCGCCGCAGCAGCTCGAGATAGGGAAGCATGTGATCCGGCGATTATAGCCGGGCAACGGTCATAATCGTGCCGGCGGCCTCGTTGAACCGCCGTTCAGTTTGGACGGGATAGAATGGCCGCGACTCTCCCATCCAGGAACCCCCCATGTCCAAGTATCGTCATCCCATCCCGGCTTCCGCCCTCGTCATCGCCGCCGCGGGCCTCGTGACCCTCGCCGCCTGTGGCGGGCCGGCCCCGGCGCCCGCCCCGGACGCGGCCGCTCCTCCTGCCGCGAGCGGCCCCACGGAGGCCGAGCGCAACGCGGAGCTCGCCGCACGGGAGCAGGAACTCGCGACGCGCGAGAACGAGCTGGCGAAGAAGGAACTCGAGCAGAAGGAGCAGGACCTCGCGCGCCAGCAGGCCGAGCTTGCCGCGCAGCAGGAAGCCGTGGCGAAGCAGGCGGCGGCCGCAAAAGCCGCTGCCGCGAAGGCCGCCGCGGCGCAGAAGCCGGCCGCGAAGCCCGCCGCCACTGCCGCGCATGCGACCGCAAAGCCGCTCCCGACCAGGCTCGTGGTGCCCGCCGGCACGAACCTCACGATGGCGCTCTCTTCCGGGATCACGACCAAGACCGCGAAGAGCGGCGACACCTTCGGCGCGATCGTCGTGTCGGACGTCATGGTCGGCAACAAGGTCGCCATTCCTGCCGGCTCGCACGTCACGGGCCGCGTGACGAACGTGGTGTCGGGCAGCAACAAGATCGGCGGCGTACCGACCCTCGCGCTGCGCTTCGATAGCCTCGAGCTCCCGGACGGCCAGCGGGTCGGGCTCAATGGCGACCTCGTGCAGCAGGGCCGGAGCGACACGGGCCGCGACACCGCCAAGATCCTCGGCGGCGCGGCAGCCGGCGCCGTGATCGGCCATCAGGTCGACAACAGCGACAAGGGCAAGGTGATCGGCGGCCTGCTGGGCGGCGCGGCCGGTGCGCTTGCCGCGAAGAAGACCGGGGCGGAAGTGGAGCTGCCGCAGGATTCGACGCTGACGATCGCGACCGGCGCGCCGATCGAGGTCACGGCGCGCTGAGGTTGCCCGACGGCTCGCGGCGCCGGTAGGCGTACGCGAGCATGGCGACGCCCGCCAGCAGCATCGGCAGCGACAGCAACTGGCCCATCGTGAACCAGTGCTCCGCGAAGTAGCCGATCTGCTGGTCGGGCACGCGCCAGAACTCGACCAGCATGCGCGCCAGGCTGTAGACGACGAGGAAGAGGCCGGACGGCGCGAGCCGCGGACGCGGCTTCGACGTGTACCACCAGAGGATTGCAAACAGCAGCAGGCCCTCGAGCCCCGCTTCGTAGAGCTGCGTCGCGTGGCGCACCTCGCCATCGACCTGGAATCCCCAGGGCACCGTCGTCACGCTGCCCCACAGCTCGCCGTTGACGAAGTTGCCGATGCGGCCGGCGAAGAGGCCGATGCCGGGCAGGGGCGCCATGAAGTCGAACACGTCGGCGACGCGACGCTTGCGTCGCCACGCGAAGATCGCGACGGCGACCAGCACCCCGATGAGGCCGCCATGGAAGGACATGCCGCCCTGCGTGATCTTGAACGGATAGAGCGGGTCCTGCGCCCAGTAGCCGAGCCCGTAGAAGAACACGTAGCCCACGCGCCCACCGAAGATCACGCCGAGCATCGCGAAGAAGATCACGTCATCGACGTCCTGCGCCGACCAGGTCGAGCCCGGCCGCGCGGCACGCCGGCGCGCGAGCCACCAGGCGGCGGCGAATCCGATCAGGTACATGATCCCGTACCAGCGCACCGCCAGCGGGCCGACCTGGAACGCGATGGGATCGAAGCCGGGATAGTGGAGCATGGCGCGAGTTTAGGGGGATTTCACGCTAGCCGGGGAGGACGCGGCAGAAGAACGCCTTGAGATACCGGGTCTCCGGGATCGCCGGGTGCACCGGGTGGTCGGGTGACTGGCCGCCGATGGCGATGACCTGCACGAACCGCGACACGTGGCGCGCAGCCGCCTGGATCGCCACCAGCAGGTCGCCCTCGGCGAGATGCCAGGAACACGAACAGGATACGAGCAGGCCCTCCTCGTCGAGCAGCCGCAGCGCGAGCTGGTTCAGCTTGCGATAGGCGGCCTGCGCCCTCGGCAGGTCCTTGCGACGCTTTGCAAAGGCCGGTGGATCGAGCACGATCGCATCGAAACGCCGTCCCGCCGCAGCGAGCGACTCCAGCACCTCGAACGCGTCGCCCTTGAGCGTCTCGAGGGCATGGCCGTGCCGCCGCGCGTTGCCCGCCGCCGCTTCGAGTGCGCCCGCCGAGGCATCCACGCAGGTCGCCTCGCGCGCACCGGCCTCGAGCGCAGTGACGGCCCAGGCACCCGCGTAGCAACAGACATCGAGCACCCGCGCCTCGCGCGGCAGCAGCGCACGGAAGCGCGCCCGATTGGCAGCCTGGTCGAAGAACCAACCCGTCTTCTGCCCCTGCCCGAGCGGCGCATTGAACGCGATGCCGTTCTCGATGAGTTCGAGCCCGGTCGGCAGCACCCCGAACGCGACCGAGATCTCCTTCGGCAACTGCTCGAGGTCACGCGCACCGGTATCGTTCTTCCAGATGAAGCTGCGTGGCGCGACGACAGCACGGATCGCTGCCTCGATATCCGCCTTGCGCGCCTCCATGCCCGCGGTCGCGACCTGCCCGACCGCAACGTCGCCGTAACGATCCACGATGAGTCCAGGCAGCTCGTCGGATTCGCCGAAGACGAGCCGGTAGTGCGGCGTCGGGTGGAGCCGCACGCGCATCCGCTGCGCGCGCGCGATGCGCCCCGCGAGGAAGGCGGCGCCAGGCTCGCGCCGCTCGTCGCGCGACAGCAGGCGCGCGCAAATGAGTGCATGCGGATTGACGTAGGCGTAGCCGAGGAAGGCATCGCGGTCGCTGACGACGCGCGCCGTGAGATCCGGCGTGAACGCCGCGAGCGGCGTGCTCGCGATATCCACCTCATTGCTGAAGACCCAGGCGTGCCCGGCGCGCAGCCGGCGGTCTTCGCCTTTTTTCAAGCGCAACAACATTCACGTATTCTACAGGACATGCCGAACGCGCTGTCCCGAGAGACCAGTCCCTACCTGCTGCAGCACGCCGACAACCCGGTGGACTGGTACCCGTGGGGCGCGCAGGCTCTCGCGCTCGCCCGCGAAAGCGGCAAGCCCATCCTCCTCTCGATCGGCTACTCGGCCTGCCACTGGTGCCACGTGATGGCGCACGAGTCGTTCGAGGATCCGGATACCGCGCGCCTGATGAACGCGCTCTTCGTCAACGTGAAAGTGGACCGCGAAGAACGCCCGGACCTCGACCGCATCTACCAGATCGCGCAGCAGATGCTCACCCAGCGTGGCGGCGGCTGGCCGCTCACGATGTTCCTCGCCCACGATGACCAGCGCCCCTTCTTCGGGGGTACTTACTTCCCGCCGGCGGCCCGCCACGGCCTGCCGGCTTTCCGCGACCTGATCGCGAGGGTCGCCGAGTACTACCGCGACCATCGCGACGAGCTGCGCAAGCAGGGCGATGCCTTGATGGAGGCCTTCGCGACGCTCGAGTCGCCGCCCGCCGATTCGGCCGCCCCCCTCACCGACGCACCGCTCCGCGCGTTTCGCAGCCAGATCGAGCGTTCCTTCGACCGGGCACACGGCGGCTTCGGCGGCGCACCGAAATTCCCGCACCCCACCTCGATCGAACGCCTGATGCGCGACTGGCATGCCACGGCCGGCTCGCCCGAGCCCGACCTGCACGCGCTTTTCATGGCGACCCTCACGCTCACCCGCATGGCGGAAGGCGGCATCTTCGACCATGTCGGTGGCGGCTTCTGCCGCTACAGCGTCGATGCGCAGTGGATGATCCCGCACTTCGAGAAGATGCTCTACGACAATGGCGCGCTGCTCGCGAACTACGCGGGCGCCACCGTCGCCACCGGGGAAGCGCTGTTCGCGCGCACCGCCGCGCAGACGGCCGCGTGGCTGCTCGGGGACATGCAATCGCCCGACGGCGGCTTCTATTCGAGCCGGGACGCGGATTCAGAGGGCCACGAAGGCCGCTACTACGTCTGGGACCCGGCCGCCGTGCGCGCCGCGCTCGAGGCCGATGAATACGCCGATATCGCCGCGCGCTTCGGCCTCGATCGCGAACCGAATTTCGAGGGCGCCTGGCACCTGCACGCCTGCCGCGGCATCGCCGAGATCGCGGCGCAGCGCCACGAGCCGGCGGAGGCGGTCGCCGCACGGATCGACGCCGCACGCGCCAGGCTGCTCACGGTACGCCAGCGTCGCGTGCCCCCGGCACGCGACGAGAAGATTCTGACGAGCTGGAACGCCATCGTGATCCGCGGCCTCGCGATCGCCGCGCGCGCGCTGGCGCAGCCCTCGCTCGCCGAGGCGGCCACCCGCTCGCTCGACTTCCTGCGCGGCAACCTGTGGCGGGACGGCCGGTTGCTCGCCACCTACAAGGACGGCCGCGCGCACCTCAACGCCTATCTCGACGACTACGCGCTGCTCGCCGACGCGGTGCTCGAGCTGCTGCAGGTCCGCTGGCGCGACGGGGACCTCGAGTTTGCGTGCGCCCTGCTCGAGGTGATGCTCGGGCAATTCGAGGACCGCGACGCGGGCGGCTTCTGGTTCACTTCCCACGACCACGAGCCCCTGATCCACCGTTCGAAGGGTTTTTCGGACGACGCCACGCCCTGCGGCAACGGCGTGGCCGCGACGGTCCTGCAGCGCATGGGTTATCTGCTCGGAGAGCCGCGCTGGCTCACCGCCGGCGAACGCGTACTGCGTGCCGGCTGGAGCGGCCTGTCGCGCCAGCCACAGGCGCACGCCTCGCTGCTGGTCGCACTCGAGGAATACCTGGCCGCGCCCGAGATCCTCGTGCTGCGCGGTGACGCCGCGGAAATCGGCCGCTGGCAGCGCGAGCTCGACCGTCTCTACGCGCCGCGCCGGATCACGCTGGCCATCCCCGCCGATGCGCAGGGGCTGCCGGCCAGCCTCGCGGACAAGGCCGCGCGCGGGCCCGCGGTCGCCTACCTCTGCCGCGGCAGCACCTGCGGGCCGCCGATCGACGACCTCAGCGCGCTGCTGCGGAAGCTGCGCCTCGCGCTTTCGTCCTGACGGCGACGCCGAGCACCTCGAAGCGCGCGCCGCGCAGCAGCGGGCCGCTGCCGATGAAGGCGCGAGCCGGGAAACCGCCGCTGAAGTAGCCGCGATAGACACGGTTGAAGGTGTCGTACTGCGACAGGTCCGAGCAGAAGACCGTGACCGACACGAGGTCGTCCATGGTGAAGCCCGCGGCCTGCAGCGTCTGCCTGACGCCGTCCATCACCAGGCGTGCCTCGAGTTCGACGTCGGCAGGCGCCTGCTGCGTCTTCGGATCGAGGCCGAGGTGGCCGGCGACGTAGAGGGTATCGCCGACGCGAACGCCGTCGCTGAACGGCAGCGGTGTGCCGGAACGCGGCTCGACGATGTTCTCACGCTCCGTGGCCTGCGCGGCCACGCACAGCAGGAGCCCGACGAGCCCGATGATCGCAGTACGCATGGTGCCTTCTCCCTGGATTAACCAAGCTGCAGCGCGCGGCGCAGCGCCGCGGCGAGGTCCGCGAGCGCCGCCGCATCGAAGGGCGCCGCCTGCGCCCAATCGTACGCCCACGGCTGCGCGCTGCGTAGCGCCGCGGGCTCATCCGCATAGCGCGGGATGACATGCGCGTGCAGCGCGGGCTCCACATTGCCGAAGATCGCGTAGTTGATGCGCACCGCGCCGGTCGTCGCGAGCAGCGCATCGCCGAGCCGCGCCATGTCGGCGAGGAATTGCCCGCGCGCGGAGCCCGCCAGCGAATTGAGCTGCGGCACGACCGGGTCGGGCAGCAGCAGCAGGTAGCCGCGCACGAACTGCTGCGCGCCGAACAGCGCCCACCCGCAAGCGAGTCGCGCCAGCACGCGCGGCTCCTGCCCGGCCCGCGCGGCGGCCACATCGCGATGGATGGCCGTGGCCGCGCCGGTCATGCTGGCGAGGCACGCAGCGCCGTGGTGGGAACAATGACCGGCATCAGGCGCCGCCCGTGTCGCCGGGATGCCGATTGGTGGCGACCACGGTCGCGCGCGGGAAGAAATTGAACTCCGACGCGCTCGCCCAGGTGTAGGCGCCCATCGAGCGGCCGACGATCAGGTCGCCGGCC
>CAZRLI010000115.1:0-6595 GCA_964600535.1 uncultured Steroidobacteraceae bacterium
CCTCGTGTTCCTCGACATCCAGATGCCGGGGCTCTCCGGCTTCGACGTGCTCGCGCAACTGCCGGCCGATTCGCTGCCGCTGGTGGTGTTCGTCACCGCCTACGACCAGTATGCGATCCGCGCCTTCGAGGCGCGCGCGATCGATTACCTGCTGAAGCCGGTCGACGAATCGCGCTTCGCCGCCGCCGTCGAGCACATCCGCGAGCTGCGCCAGCAGCGCAGCGCCGCCGTGCAGCGCGACCGGCTGGTCGAGCTGCTCGCGGACGTGTCGGGTACCGGCGAGATCGACGCCGAAAGCCTGCTCGCGAAGGGGCGCGCGGCGCTGCCGGGCGCACGCAGTTCGGTGCTGCCGATCCGCGAGGGACGCGAGACGATCCGCCTCGACACCGCCTCGATCGACTGGATCGATGCCGCGGGCGACTACATGTGCATCCACGCGGGCAGCCGCACCCATATCCTGCGCGGCACGATGAAGGAGCTCGAGGACGCGCTCGACCCGCGGGTGTTCCAGCGCGTGCACCGTTCCACCATCGTGAACCTCGCGCGCGTGAAGACGCTGCGCGCCCACATGAACGGCGAGTACTTCCTCACGCTCGACGGCGGGCACGAGCTGAAGCTGTCGCGCACCTACCGTGACAAGGTCGAGTATTTCCTCAAGGGGCCGCGGCTGAACTGACGCCGAGGTAGCGCCCGTACCAGTCGAGGTAGCGCTGCAGCCTGTCGACGCGCAGGCTGGGGCGCGCGAGGTGATGGTGCTGTCCCGGATAGATCACGAGCTGCGCAGGCACCCCGACCCGCCGCACGGCCTGGTACATCTGCTCGGTTGCGGGCAGCGGCACGTTGAAGTCGTCGGCGCCGCAGAGGAACAGCGTCGGCGTGCGGATCCGGTCGGCGTGCAGGAAGGCGTACGAGAGCTTCAGCCAGGTATCCGGCTGCTCCCACGGCAGGCCGAGTTCGGTTTCCCATTCGCGGACGTACTGGTCGGTTCCGTAGCCGCCGAGCATGTTCGCCATGCCGGCGCCGCTGGTCGCCGCCTTGAAGCGCGTGTCCATCGCGATCACGTAGTTGGTGAGGATCGCCCCGTAACTCCAGCCGCCGACGCCGAGGCGCTCCGGATCCGCGATGCCGTCGGCGACGACCCGATCCGTGATCGCGAGCACGTCGGGCACGTCGGCCGTGCCCCAGTTCGCAAAGAGCGCGCGCTGGTAGGCGTAGCCGCGACCGGTGCTGCCGCGCGGATTCGGCGCGACGACCGCATAGCCGTTCGCCGCAAACAGCTGCAACTGGAAATCGAAATCCTGCTGGTGCTGCGACACGGGGCCGCCGTGCAGCCGCAGGAGCGTCGGCAAGCGCGTGCCCGGCGGGCGGCCCTGCGGCTCCAGGAGCAGCGCATGGACCTCGCGGCCGCCGGTGCTGTTCGCCGAGATCGTGCGCGCCGCGGCGAGCTCGACCCCGGCGAGCCACGCGTCGTTGTGGTGCGATAGGCGCCGCAGGCCGCCGCGATCGAGCGCCGCGAGCTCGCCCGGTTGCGTGCTCGCGCCGCGCACGACGACGACTCGACCTTGTCGGCTCACGTCGTATTCGCTGACCACACCGCCTGGCGCGGTCAGGCGCTCGACATGGCCATCGGCGAGACGCACCCGGGCGAGCACCATGCTCATGTCGTCTTCGAGCCGGAAATAGAGCCACTCGCCATCGGCCGACCAGCGGGGCTCGAGGGTATTGCGGTCGAGCCTGGCGGTCGGGAGTTCGGCGGGGCGGCCTGCGGCGGCGTCGATCACGCCGACCTGGGCCAGTCCGTACCAGAGGTCCGCGGGCGCGCCGCCCGCGAGGTAGGCGATGCGCCGTCCATCGGCGCTGAAGCGCGGCGGGCCGCTCAGCCAGCTGTCATCCGCGTCGCCATCGGCGCCCGGGTTCGTCGTCAGCGCTCGCGCGACGGCGCCCGCTTGTGGCGCGATCGAATAGAGATCCCAGTTGTTCGTGGCATCGGGGTCCGCGCCGCGCTTGCTGAGGAACACGATCTGCCCGCCGTCGGGCGACCAGGCCGGATGCAGCTCGTCGTAGGCGCCATCGGTCAGCGCCGTCACGGCGCCACTTCCGACATCCATCAGGAACAGGTGCGAACGCTCGCCCCGCAGGTAGCCCGCATCGTCGCTCTTGAATTGCAGCCGGTCGATCACGATCGGCGCGGGCTTGTCCGGGTCCTCGTCGGGCACGGCGGGCACCTGCGCCGAGAACACGATGCGCTTGCCGTCCGGCGACCAGGCGAACCCCGTGACCGGGCCTGCGAAGTGGCTGCGCTGCTGCGCTTCACCACCCGCGAGGTCGAGGAGCCAGATCTGGTCACCGGCCTTGGTGTCCGCGCGATCGCTCAGGAAGGCGAGCTGGCCGCCCGCGGGACTCCAGCGCGGGGTGTGCTCGCTCGCCGCGCTGCGCGTTGCCTGGATCGCCTCCCTGCCGTCCCAGCGCGCAAGCCAGACGTGCGTGCGATCGGCGTCGGCCGCGCGGTCCGGCGTCGAAACGGTGTAGGCAATCCACTCGCCGTCCGGCGAGAATTGCGGGTCTGCCACCTCCTGCAGGCGGTAGAGGTCATCGGCGACGAGCGGGCGGGCGCTCGCCGCGGCGGCGTACAGCGCGGCGAGCGCCGCGAGGGTCAGCAGTCCGCGGCAGGCTGCGCGCGGCGGCGCGGCGGATTGTAGTAGGCGCCCTCGACCACCGTGCAACGTGCCATGAACCGGCTCCATTTGAGCTCCTTCTGGTAGTAGATCTCCGCCCAGAGCTCGTCGCCCGGTGCGCCGTGAGGAATCTGCACCGACGCGAGCGCAATATTGGCCTTGGCGGCGGGCGACCACATCGATGAAGTGACGACCCCGACATTGCGGCGCCGCCGGTCATAGATGAAGGCATCCTTGGCGGGCTTGTTGCCCTCGACATCGAGCTTCACGAGCCGGTAGCGCGAACCGCGCTCCTTTTCCCCGAGCAATGCCCCGCGGCCGGTGAACGGGCCCTTGCGGAAGTCGACCAGCCATTCGAGGTCGAGTTCGAACGGCGAGCGGGTGCGCTCCGCGCGGATCGCGCGATCGGCGGGGAGGAAGTCGACCCCGGCCTGGATGAAGCCCGCCTCGATGCGGCTCATCTCGAGCGCGAAGGTGCCCATCGGCTTCACGCCGACCACCTGGCCGACGTCGAAGATGCGGTCCCACAGCGGCAGCGCGAACTCCGGGTCGATCCACAGCTCATAGCCGAGGTCGCCGGTGAAACCGGTGCGCGAAACCGCAAGCTCGCCACCCTCGAACGCGAAGCTCCTGATGCCAAACGGCGCGAGCGTCTCGATCCCCGCGAGGCCGAGGCGCTTGAGCAGCGCGCAGCTCGTCGGGCCCTGCAGGGCGAGCGCCGCCACGTCGTGCGTCTCCTCCACGACCGACACGTCGAAACCGCGCGCCGATGCGTGCAGCCAGTCGAGCTGGCGTTCCTGCGAGCAGAGCCGATAGACATGGTCGCGCAGGTGGAAGATCGTGCCGTCGTCGATCACCTGTCCCGCGTCGTCGCACCACACTGCGTAGCCGACGCGCCCTGCCTTGATCTTCGCGACATCGCGCGTCACGAGCCGGTTCATGAAGGCGAGCGCATCGGGTCCGGTGATCAGGTGCTTGGTCATCGGCGAGAGATCGAACACCGTGCAGGCATTGCGCAGCGCCGTGTACTCGAGCCCGACGTCAAAGTACGCATCGGCGACCGTGTAGTCCCGCCAGCGATGCCACGCGTTGAGCGTATTGGCCGCGGCGGTGCGCGGATGGAACGGTGTCGGAAAGACAGCCTGCAGGTAGTGCTCGCGCGGGATCGTCATGCGCGCCTCCGCGCAAGGACCGCGCGAGCCGCGTTGCGACCCGCGCTGCCCATCACGCCGCCGCCCGGGTGCGAGCCGGCGCCACAGAGGTAGAGGCCGTCGACCGGCGTCGCGTACTGCGCCGCGCCCGGCACCGGGCGCAGCATCATGAACTGGTCGAGCGACAGTTCGCCGTGGTGCCAGTGCCCGCCGGTGATGCGGAACTCGCGCTCGAGATCGACCGGCGTCAGCAGCTCTGCATCCAGGACCTGGCTCCTGAGGCCGGGCGCGTGGCGCGCGAGCACCTCGAGGGTCGCGGCGAGCAGGCGCGGGCGACCGGCATCCCAGCCCGCCGCGAGGTCATACGGCGCGTACTGCACGATCGCCGACAACACATGCTTGCCCGGCGGCGCCAGCCCGCCATCGTGCAGCGAGGGCAGCGTGATCTCGAGCACCGGCGCTGGCGAGAACTCGCGGTACTTTGCCGGATTGAACGCCGCCTCGATGTACCCGAGGTCAGGTGCGATGACCAGGCGTTCGCCGAGCTGCCCGGGCGGCACGCCTCGGAACTCCGGCACACCGTCGAGCGCGAGGTGCAGCTTCGCGGCGCAGCCATGGGTGCGGAAATGCTGCACGCGGCGCGCAAACTCGGCGTCGAGGTGGCGCGCGCCAAGCAGCCTGAGGAAGGTCGTCTTCGGATCGGCGCTCGAGACGACGGCGTCGGCGGCGATCTCCTCGCCGCTTTCGAGCACGACGCCGCCCACCCGCTCGCTGCCATCCTCGCGGCTTGCCACCTGGAAGGACGCGACCGGGCTCGATACCCGGATTTCGGCACCTGCCGCGCGCGCCGCGATCGCCAGCGCACCGGTCACGCTGCCCATGCCGCCGCGCGGCAGCGCATAGGCACCGGAGCGCTGCAGGCTCGTGAAGAAACTCTGGCCCGAGCGGGGGCCGAGCCTTGCGCCGAGCACGCCATCGAGCGCGAGCGCGCCCTTCAGCTGCGCACCCTCGAAGCGGTCCTCGAGCAGGTCGTAGATCGGCATGGTGCCGACGCGCAGCAACTCGCGCATGTCGTCACGGCCGAGGCGACGGATGTCGAACGCAAACTTCGCCAAGCTCCACGGCACCGGTGCCGGGCTTGCGGCTGTTCGGTCATTCACGCCCATGCCGAACAACCGGGCAGGCGAAAACCCGGCGCCAAGCCTTGACGGGATACGGCCGTGCTGGCGCGCCAGCAGCGCGGCAAAGCGACGCTGCCGGGCCACGTATTTTGCGAGCTCGACACGATCGGCGGCACTGACCTCGCCGGCGAGCACTTCGGCGCCGTTGAGGACCAGCGGTTCACCGGCGCCGAGCGCTACCGTGTTGAGCCCCCGGCGCGCATGGGCGAGGCCACGACGCTCGAGCCCGAGGCCGCGCGACACCGCCGGATCGAGCGCATACAACAGGTGGGCGCCGCCCGACACACGAAAACCCGGCGAGAACTCGCGCGTCACCGCGGCGCCGCCCACCTGGTCGGCGGCCTCGAGCACGAGCACCTCGCGGCCCGCGCGCGCGAGCATCGCGGCGCACACCAGGCCGTTGTGCCCGCCGCCGACGATCACGATGCGGCCGGTATCAGTCATCGCTCCACCCCTCAGGCACCGGCGAGGGCCGTCGCAGGTCGCGCAGGACCTCGCGCGCCGCATTGGCGCCGGGCGCCCCCATCACGCCGCCGCCGGGGTGGGTCGCCGAGCCGCACAGCCAGAGGCCGCGCACCGGTCCGCGGTACTGCGCGTACCCCGGGAAGGGCCGGTTGAAGAACAGCTGGTCGAAGGTCAGCTCGCCCTGGAAGATATTGCCCTCGGTGAGCCCGACTTCCTGGTCGAGTTCCTGCGGCGTACGCACCTCGGCGTGCAGTACGAGCTTCCTGAAATCCGGGCTGTAGCGCGCGATCTGGTCGAACACGGTCTCGCGGAACGCGACGCGATCGGCATCGGTCCAGTCCCGCCCCTCGACCTGATGCGGCGCGTACTGCACGAACACCGACATGAAATGCTTGCCGGGCGGCGCCATGGTGGGGTCGGTGAGCGACGGGATCAGGAGGTCGAGGTAGGGGTCCTTGGACCACGTGCCGGCCTTCCAGTCGTCGTAGGCACGCTCGAAGCGCTCGAGCGTGTCGAGGAAATGCATGTCGCCCGCGACCAGCGGGTTGCCGCGGCCCAGGGCGGGAAAGGCCGGCAGCCCGTCGAGCGCGATATTGAGCTTGCCGGAGGAGCCACGGCTCTTGAATTCGCGTGCCTTGCGCACGAGGTCGGGTGACAGGTCGCCCGCATCCATCAGGCGCAGGAAGGTGCGCTTCGGATCGAGGCTCGAGATCACCGTGTCGGCGTAGTACTCGTCGCCGTTCTGCAGGGCGACGCCGCTCGCCTTGCCATGGCGCACGAGGATGCGCGCGACCGATGCATCCGCCTTGATCTCGCCGCCGAAGGCCTGCAGCGCGCCCGCGATCGCCTTCGACACGGCGCCCATGCCGCCGCGCGCAAAGCCCCAGGACCCCATCTGGCCGTCGACATCGCCCATGTAATGGTGCAACAGCACGTAGGCCGTGCCGGGCGATTGCACGCCAAGCGCCGTGCCGATGATGCCGCTGCCGGCATGGTGCGCCTTGACGATGTCCGACTCGAAGTACTCGCCGAGGAAGTCGGCGATGCTCATCGAGTAGAACCGCAGCGTCTCGCCCATCGTCGCCTCGCCGAGCTTGCCGAACTCGCGCGCGAGATGCCGCAT
>CAZRLI010000116.1:0-6578 GCA_964600535.1 uncultured Steroidobacteraceae bacterium
CCATCTCGCCGGTCGAGGGGCCGATGTTGCCGGGGAAGAGCTTCTTGTGCTCGAAGTTGACGTTCACCGGGTAGATGAACTCGCGGCCGTTGAAGAACGCGCCAACCGCGATCTCGACGCCGGTGACGCGCCGCTGCAGCTGGAACACCTTGATCTCGTCCGGGAAGGATTTCTTGTACGCCTCGAGCACGCGCACCACGTCCTGCCCGTCCTCCTCGTCGCCGACGAACAGGCGCCGCTTGACGTTGCCGGCCTCGCCAGAGGGCTTGATGACATAGCGTTCCGGGTTCGCCTTCACGTAGGCAATAGCCTCGTCGAAGTCGCTGAACTCCCGATACGGCAGGATGTTGACGCCTGCCTTCTTGAGTTCCTCCTGCCCGAACGAGCGGTCGTCCTCGAGCCGGTCCGTGTAGGGCGTGCCACCGATCACCTTCTTGCCCTGTGCCCGCAGCCGCTGTGCCCGCGCGCCCTGCCCGAGCGTATCGTCGAACACGATCACGTCGGCCCAGGCGACATCGGCCTCCCAGTCGAGGGTTTTCGCCACGAAGCCGTCCGCGATCTCCCGCTCCTTGGCGTTGTCGATGTAGTAGCGGACTTCATGCCCCTCCTTGGCCACCTGCCAGGCAATGTCGCTGATCAGCGCGGAAATCGAGACGAACAGGAAGCGGCGGTGTTCCATGGGGTCGTGACTATACCGGGCACGGCCCTTAAACTCGCGTCCATGACCCGCCCCCTCGTACTGACCCTGGCGCTGGCCTTCGCCGCCGGTGCCGCGCAGGCGGAGGATTCCGCCTTCACACTCACCTCGGCCGCCTTCGCTCCCGGCGGCATGCTTTCGAACGAGCAGGTCTTCAACGGCTTCGGCTGCAGCGGGCAGAACATATCCCCCGCGCTGGCCTGGAAGAACGCGCCGGCGGGGACGAAGAGCTTTGCCCTGATGGTGCACGACCCGGACGCGCCGACCGGCAGCGGCTGGTGGCACTGGGTCGTCTACAACCTGCCGGCCAGCACGCACAAGCTGCCGGCCGGCGCGGGTTCCGCCGACGGCAAACACCTGCCCGCCGGGGCCGTGCAGGGCCGCACCGACTTCGGTTCGATCGGCTACGGTGGCGCCTGCCCCCCGCAGGGCGACCAGCCGCACCACTACGATTTCCGCCTTTATGCGCTCAAGGTCGAGAAGCTGGACGTGCCCGCGGATGCGACCGCCGCGCTGATCGGCTTCGTGGTCAGGGCCAACTCGCTCGGCGTCGCCGAAGTTCAGGCGACTTACGGTCGCTGAATGGCCTCGGAACGCCGCAGCACGGCCTGGCCGTGGATCCTGGTGCCGATCTTCGCGTTGATCGTGTTCTTCGGCCTGCGCTCCTGCAAGGAGCCGGTCGCGCCTCAGACCGGGACAGTCGTCGGGTTATAGCTGAAAAGGCCGAGGCGCTCGTCGGCGGCCTGTCCGCCCGTCTTCTGCGCGTATTTCTCCGGTTCGTGCGAATGGAAGACCTTCACCGCGTTGCGTGACTCGTGCACCACGAAGGAGGCGCGCGGGATGCGCGCGGCCTGGTAGCGCGCCAGTGCTTCCCCGACGCTGGCCGACTCGGCGAACGCGCGCCCGAGCACGGTGGCGTCCTCGATCGCGAGCACGGCGCCATGCCCGAGGAAGGGCAGCACCGGGTGCGCGGCATCCCCCAGCAGGCCGACCCGGCCGAGGCACCAGTTCTTGAGCGGCTCGCGGTCGAACAGGCCCCACTTGAACAGCAGCTCGGGCGGTACCGCTGACAGGAAACCGAGCACGTCGGGGTGCCAGCCTTCGAACTCGCGCACGAGCTCTTCGACCGTCGAGCGGATCGACCAGCCTTCTTCCTCCCACGCCTCGCGCTCCGCGAAGGCGACGAAATTGAGGAGCTTGCCGCTGCGGACCGGGTAACGGTTCACGAGATGCCCGGGCCCGACGAAGATCCCCGACGGCGGATCGAGCATGCGCTGCGGCACGCGCTCCATCGGCACGATGCCACGCCAGGCGATATAGCCGGTGTACTTCGGGCCATCGTCTCCAAAGAGCGCACGGCGCACCTGCGAGCGCGAGCCGTCCGCGCCGATCACGGCATCGGCGGTCACGGTCGCGCCTCCCTCGAAGGCCACCTGCACCTGGTCGCCGCCCTGGGTGACACCGACACAGCGTTGGCCCAGCCGGATGGCCTGCGGGTCGTGGGCGCGCACCGCCGCCGCGAGCGCCTCGTGCAGGTCGGCACGGTGGATCAGGTAGTACCGTTCACCATACTTCTCGAGCAGCGTGCGGCCGCGGTTGATCCACTGCAGCGCGCGCCCGTCGAGGTAGTGGCGGACCGCCTGGTCCTCGGGCAGGTAGGATTCCGCGTCGAGCGCGGCACCGATGCCAAGGAAGCGCAACGCGTGGGCTGCGGTCGGGCTCAGCGAAAGACCGGCGCCCACCTCGCCGAGCTCGGGTGCCTGCTCGTGCACCGAAACCCTGAATCCCGCGCGCTGCAGCGCAATCGCCGCGGTCAGGCCACCGATGCCAGCGCCGACGATGGCAATATCCAGTCCCTTCATGGGGAGAAGTTTCCCTTAGGCCCAAGCGCCCGGCGAGGGCCCGTCAGCAGGCCGGTTCATGGGGCGGACAGGAAGCGGGGCCAGCGATGCCCGTATCCGGCTGGTGGCGCCGCGCGGGCCCGGTCCGCCCAGCGCCGGCGTGCGTCCTGCCGGGACCAAGGGCAACAGGCGGCCACGTATAATTGGCGGATGCCCCGCCCCGCCGCCAGGACGCCCAAGGTCGGCTTCGTCAGCCTCGGCTGCCCGAAGGCGCTGGTCGATTCCGAGCGCATCCTCACCCACCTGCGCGCGGAAGGGTACGAGGTCGCGCCGACCTATGACGATGCCGACGTGGTGGTCGTCAATACCTGCGGCTTCATCGATGCCGCGATCGACGAGTCGCTCGATGCGATCGGCGAGGCGCTCGAGCAGAACGGCCGCGTGATCGTCACCGGCTGCCTCGGCGCACGACCCGAAAGCATCCTCGAGCGCCATCCGCGCGTGCTCAAGGTCACCGGCGCGCACGCCTATGAAGACGTGATCGGCGCGGTACACGAGCACGTGCCGCCGCAGCATGACCCCTTCCTCGACCTCGTGCCGCCGCAGGGCGTGAAGCTCACGCCGCGACACTATGCCTACGTGAAGATCTCCGAAGGCTGCAACCACAAGTGCAGCTTCTGCATCATCCCCTCGATGCGCGGCCGGCTCGCGAGCCGCCCGATCGACGTGGTGCTGCGCGAGAGCGAGCAGCTCGTGCGCGCGGGCGTCAAGGAGCTGCTGGTCATTTCCCAGGACACGAGCGCGTACGGTTCGGACCTGAAATACGCACCGCGCAGCTGGCGTGGCACCGAGCGCGAGACGCGCTTCCTCGACCTCGCGCGCGGCCTCGGCGAGCTCGGCGCCTGGGTGCGTCTGCACTACGTCTATCCCTACCCGCACGTCGACGACGTGATACCGCTGATGGCGGAAGGCAGGCTGCTGCCCTACCTCGACGTGCCCTTCCAGCACGGCAGCCCCGCGGTGCTGAAGCGCATGAAGCGCCCCGCGCACGCCGAGAACACCCTCGCGCGCATCCGCGCGTGGCGCGCGGTATGTCCCGGGCTCGTGATCCGCAGCACCTTCATCGTCGGCTTTCCCGGCGAAACCGAGGCGGAGTTCGCGGAGCTGCTCGCGTGGCTCGACGAGGCGCAGCTCGACCGGGTCGGCTGCTTCACCTATTCGCCGGTCGAGGGCGCCACGGCGAACGCGCTGCCGGGAGCGGTACCCGGGGAGGTGAAGGTCGAGCGGCAGGCGCGCTTCATGGAGCGCGCGCAGGCGATCAGCGCCGCGCGCCTCGCGCGGCGCGTCGGCTCGCGCATGCGCGTACTCGTCGACCGGATCGATGGCCAGGTCGCCGTGGCGCGTGGACCGGGCGACGCGCCCGAGATCGACGGCGTGGTGCGGGTGCGCCCGGGCGGCCGGCTGAAGGTCGGCGACTTCGCCGACGTCGAGATTACGGCGGCAGACGCTTACGATCTCGACGCGCGCGTCGCCACTTGAGCAGCAGCTGCGTGGCGAGCAGCCCGTAGCCGGCCCACTTCGCCCGGCGCATCACCGTCAGCCGGGTCACCAGCGAGGCGCCGGCGAGCACCCAGGTGAGGCCGCGGGCCGCCGCGAGCGCGTCGGCCGATGCGCGTAGCGTGCGCCGCTGCAGCTCCGCCTCGAGCTCAAGCAGCTTCGCGCGTTCTTCCAGGCTCGAGGGCTTCGCTGTCACGTTTCAGTGTGTCGATGAGGAGCGCGAACAGGCGCTCGCGGCGGGCCAGGGCGCGTCGCAACAGTACGCCGCAGGCAATCGCGATGGCTGCCAGCACGATGGCGAGCGAACCCAGCACGATGAAACGGGCGCGCGGCCCGAGGGCGAGCGCAGCCCACAGGATCGCGGCAAAGATTGCGAGCGCCGCACTGGTGCCGCACGCCACCGCGAGCATGAGCTGGCGCGCAAGCGCCGCCTTCTCGCGCGCAAGGTCGACAGCGAGGATCTCGAGGCGGGTCTGCGCGATGCGCAGGCCCTGTGCCCCGAGGCTGAGCGCCTGCTCGACGACACGCTGGGTGGTGGGAGCCACGGTCTGTCCGCCCGTCACCGGCCTCAGCGGCGACGTGACAACAGCGCGCCGAGGATCAGCCCCGCCGCCGCCGCGATCGCCACGGCCGCCCACGGGTTGCCGCGCACGTACTGGTCGGCCGTCTCCGCCGCCTGGTCAGTGAACGCACGCGCGTCGCCTTCGAGCGAAGACAGGCGCGTGCGCGCGCTCTTGACCGTGGCTTGCACGCGCTCGCGCAGGCGCTGGGCGGCCTCCCCCGTCTCGCCGCTCAGCGAATGCAGCATCTGCTCGGCCTGCGCGATCAGATCGCGCAGGTCGTCGCCCGCGGCGCCGTCGTTCGCCGCATCGTCACCCGCGGTGCTCATGATTGCGCTGCGAGGCCGAGATCCTTGAGTACTTCGTCGCCCTTGTCCTTCACGGCCTGTGCCTTGGACGCCGCGTCGATCGCGTTGCCGGAATTGAAGGCGTCGTTCGCCTCGGCCCAGGTCGACTTCATCCAGTCGAGCCCCGCCTTCGCATTGACGAACGCCTCCTGCGAGACGTTCTTCGGCAGTCGCCTCGCCTTGCCAAGGATGTCGACGCGGCTCTGGATCGCCTCGACCATCTTCGGCAGGTCGGCGGCATAGCCCGTCCATTTCTCCTTGGCCGCCGCGGTGGCCGCTTCCCATTCGGCCTTCTTCGCCGCGGTCGCATCGCGCAGCTCGCCGATCTTCTTCGTCAGCTCGGGTGCGGCGGCCAGCACCGCCTTGTAATCACCCTTGGCGAGGCTGTCCTTCACGGTGCCGAGCGTCGACTCGACCGACGAGAGGTCGTCCGGCAGCAGGCGCGCGGCATCGTCCTTGAACGCGGCAATCGCGGCTTCGGCGTCGGCGATCGCCTGGGTCGCCGGACCCTTCTGGTTCGCACAGCCGGCCGCAAGCGCGAACATCGCGACGGCGGCAATCAGCAGATTTCGCTTGATCATGTTGGCCTCCTCGGGGGTGGGTGCAGGAGTCTAGGGAATACGCAGCTTCTGCCCCGGCTTGATCCGGTTCGGATCCGTCAGGATGTCGCGGTTCGCTTCGAAGATCTTCGGGTACAGCCTCGCATCGCCGTAGTGCTCCTCGGCGATCTTCGAGAGCGTGTCGCCCTTCTTCACCACGTAGTGCTGGGTATACGGGTTCTCGTCAGCTGCCATGGCATCTCTCCACTGACTGGCCGGGAACCGCCGAGATTACTCGACCGTGACGCTTTTCGCGAGGTTGCGCGGCTGGTCGACGTCGGTGCCCTTGAGGATGGCCACGTGGTAGGACAACAACTGCAGTGGCACGGTGTAGACGGCGGGTGCCTGGAAGTAGCTCACGTGCTTCGGCATCTGGATCACGGTGACGCCGTCCGAGGGCTCAAAGCCCGCCTCCGGATCCGCGAACACGATCAGCTCGCCGCCGCGCGCGCGCACCTCCATCAGGTTCGACTTGAGCTTCTCGAGCAGGTCATTGTTCGGCGCGACGGTGATGACCGGCATGCCGGCGTCGACGAGCGCGAGCGGTCCGTGCTTGAGCTCGCCGGCGGGGTATGCCTCGGCGTGGATGTAGGAGATCTCCTTCAGCTTCAGTGCGCCCTCCATCGCGATCGGATGCAGCGCGCCGCGCCCGAGGAACAGCGTGTGCTGCTTGTCGGCAAAGCGCTCGGCGAGCTTGTGAATGACGGGATCGAGGGACAGCGTCTTCTCGATGAGGCCCGGGATCTCGATGAGCCGCGTGACGAGGCCGCGTTCGCGTTCGGCATCCGCGCCGTGGTACTTGGCGAGCGCCACGACGAGCATCGAGAGCGCGGTCAGCTGGGTCGTGAAGGCCTTCGTCGACGCGACGCCGATTTCCGGGCCGGCGCGCGTCAGCATCACCAGCTCCGACTCGCGCACCAGCGAGCTCTCGGGCACGTTGCAGACCGCGAGCGAGGCGAGATAGCCCGCCTGCTTCG
>CAZRLI010000117.1:0-6530 GCA_964600535.1 uncultured Steroidobacteraceae bacterium
CCGCGTATGACGCCGGATTCCTCGAGCCGGCGCAGGCAGGCCGACTCCGACAGGCCGAGGTGTGCGGCCAGCGCCGCGTTGGTCGCGCGGCCGTCGCGCTGCAGGGTTGCAAGAAGCCGCCGATCCGTGTTGTCCATGCGCAAGATTATTGCGCGAAACCCGCCTCGCTGTCGCGCAAATGGCAGCGCCTGCGAAGGTCCCCGTTCCAGAATGCGGGCTCGCATCGGGGGGCCCGGGACATGAAGATCGGCGTGCCGCGTGAAATCAAGAACCACGAATACCGCGTGGGCCTCGTCCCTGACGCCGTCAGGGGGCTCGTGGCAGCGGGGCATGAGGTCGCCGTGGAGGCGGGTGCCGGCGCCGGCATCGGCTTCACGGACCAGGACTATGTGACCGCGGGTGCGCGGATCGCGCAGGACGCCGACGCGGTGTTCCGCGGTGCGGAACTGCTCGTCAAGGTGAAGGAGCCGCAGCTCGTGGAATGCCGTCGCCTCGGCCGGCACCAGGTCCTCTTTACCTACCTGCACCTGGCAGCCGACCGGGCACAGGCCGAGGCGCTGGTGGCGTCGGGCTGCACCGCGATCGCCTATGAGACCGTGGTCGCGGCGGATGGCTCGCTGCCCCTCCTCACGCCGATGAGCGAGGTCGCCGGCCGCATGTCGGTACAGGTCGGTGCGCAGTACTGCACCAAGGCCTTCGGCGGGCGCGGCGTGCTGCTCGGAGGCGTCCCGGGCGTCGCGCCGGCCCGGGTCGTGGTGATCGGCGGTGGCGTTTCAGGCCGGCACGCCGCCGAGATGGCGGTTGGCCTGCGTGCCGATGTCACGGTCTTCGAGCGCTCGGTGCCGCGCCTGCGCGAGCTCGACCAGCACTTCGCGGGGCGTGCGCGCGTGCTGTTCTCTGCACCCGAGGCCATCGGCGCCGCGCTCGAGGGCGCGGACCTGCTGATCGGCGCGGTGCTGATTCCGGGAGCCGCGGCGCCGCGCGTCGTCACGCGCGCGATGTTGCGCCGGATGGGCGCCGGTGCGGTCGCGGTCGACATCGCGATCGACCAGGGCGGTTGCCTCGAAACCAGCCGGCCCACCTCGCACGCCAGCCCCACCTTCGTCGAAGAGGGCGTCATCCATTACTGCGTGACGAACATGCCGGGCGCGGTGCCGCGCACTTCGACATTCGCGCTCAACAACGTGACCGTGCCCTACGTCCACCAGCTCGCTTCGCTCGGCTGGCAGGAGGCGACGGCCCGCGACCCGGGCCTGCGGGAAGGCGTGAACATCACGGACGGGCGCATCGTGCATCCCGCGGTGGCGCAGGCGCTGCGGTAGCGGGGCGTCGCGCGGAACGATCCGTCGCGGCGCGGGTCGGAAGGCCATGGGCCTTTCGTTCCCGCAGCTGCCGTTCGGGTTCGACGAACTCGAACCGGCGATGTCGCAGGACACGCTGTCTTTCCACTACACGCGCCATCACCTCGATCACTTCGAGCGCGCCGCGACGATCGCGCGCCGCGCGGGGCTCGCGCATCTCGCGCTCGAGGACCTCGTGATCGCGGCCGCGCGCGCGCCGCGGATGCGCACCCTGTACCGGCACGCCGCGGAGGCCTGGAACCACGCGTGCTTCTGGCGCTCGATGCGGGCCGGCGGCGGCGGCGTGGCCGATGGCGCGATCGGTGAATGCCTGCGGCGCCGCTTCGGCAGCCACGAGCGCTTCGTTCGCAGGTTCCAGGGTGCGGCCGCCACGCTGTTCGGCAATGGCTGGCTGTGGCTCACCTGGAAAGGCGACCGCGTCCGGCTGGTGGTGACGGCCGCGGGCGATACGCCGATCACGCGCGGACACTTCGTGCTGCTCGCCGTCGACTTGTGGGAGCATGCCTACTACCTCGATCACCAGAACCGCCGCGGGGCCTTCCTGCGCACCTTCCTCGGCGAGCTGGTCGACTGGGACAGCGCCAACCGGCGGCTGGAAGCCCGTGGCCCGGCAAGCGCCCGATAGCATCGATGCGCCCGGCTGGCCCGGCATCGAGCCGCGCTGGACCTCGAGCACCAAGTGCGGCGTCGGCAAGGCGCTGTCGCATGCAAGCAATGTCTGGTTCACGCTGAGCCACGGCATCGTCAACGAAGTCTTCTACCCGCGCATCGACCAGGCGGCGATCCGGGACCTCGGGCTGATCGTGACAGGCAGGGAATTCTTCTCCGAGGAGAAGCGCCACTCGGTCTCGACGCCCGGTTACGCCGAGGAAGGCGTACCCGCCTATCGACTCGTGAACGTCTGCGCGCGCGAGCGCTACCGCATCGAGAAGGAGATCTGCACCGACCCCGAGCGGCCGGTACTGCTGCAGCGGATCGCGTTCACGCCGCTTGTTGCGCCGGCCACGGACCTGCGGCTCTACGCGCTGCTGGCGCCGCACCTGGACAACCACGGTGCCGGCAATACGGCCTGGGTGGCCGACTTCAAGGGCGTGCCGATGCTGTTCGCGGCGCGCGGCGGCCATGCGCTCGCGCTGGCGTGCAGCGTGCCCTGGCTGCGGCGCGCCGTCGGCTTCGTCGGCAGGTCGGACGGCTGGCAGGACCTGGCGGCGCACGGCGAGCTCACCGGCGCCGCGACGCGCGCGCGCGACGGCAATGTCGCGCTCACCGGTGAACTCGACTGGCGCGCCGGGAGCGGTGGCCTCGTGCTGGCGCTCGCCTTCGGGCGCAGCGCGGCCGAGGCCGGCCACCACGCGCGCACTGCCCTGCAACGGCCGTTCGAGTCGACGCAGTCGGATTACGTGCGTGCCTGGCGGGACTGGCAGCGCTCGTTGCGGCCGCTGGAGGGCGCGCGACGCCCGGCGCGACCGAACTTGTACCGGACGAGTACCCTGGTGCTGCGCACGCACGAAGCCGGCGATTTCCGCGGCGGCTGCATCGCGAGCCTTTCCGTGCCGTGGGGGGCGAGCAAGGGCGATGCGGACCTCGGTGGTTACCATCTCGTCTGGCCTCGCGACCTCGCCGAATGCGCCGGCGCGCTGCTCGCCGCCGGCGCCTACCGCGAGGCACGCCGCAGCCTCGAATTCCTGCGCGCCGTGCAGGAGGCCGATGGGCACTGGGCGCAGAACATGTGGCTCGACGGCACGCCCTACTGGAACGGCTTGCAGCTCGACGAGACGGCGTTGCCGGTGCTGCTGGTCGGGCTCGCGCGGCGCGAAGGGGCGCTGGCTGCGGACGAGGTACAGCAATACTGGCCGATGGTGCGGCAGGCGGTGTGCTGGATCCTGCGCAACGGTCCGGCGAGCCCGCAGGATCGATGGGAGGAGCGTCGCGGCTACTCGCCGTTCACGATCGGTGCGCAGGTCGCGGCGCTGCTCGTCGCCGCGGAGCTCGCCGATTCACGGCAGGAACTCGCGATCGCCGCGCACCTGCGCGAGACCGCCGACGCCTGGCAGGCCTGCATCGATCGCTGGCTGTATGTCACGGGCACCGACTGGTGCCGGCGCTACTCGGTGAATGGCTACTACGTGCGCGTGACCGAGGCGGGCACGAGCGGTGCCCACGTGGTGAGCCCCGACGCGCTGGCGCTGGTGCGCTTCGGCCTGCGCGCAGCCGACGATGCCCGCATCGTCGACACCCTGCGGGTCATCGACGCGACGCTGCGCGTCGAAACGCCGCGCGGGCCCGCCTGGCACCGCTACAACGGCGACGTGTACGGCGAGTACGCGGATGGCGCCCCCTACGACGGCGCTGGGATCGGGCGCGCGTGGCCGTTGCTGACGGCCGAGCGCGCGCATTTCGAGCTCGCCGCGGGCCGCAGCGGGACGGCTGGCGAGCTCGCGGCCGCCTGCGAGCGCTTCGCGAACGAGGGCGGCCTCCTGCCCGAGCAGCTGTGGGACAAGGAGGACATTGCGGCGCGCGAACTGTACCTGGGGCGCCCCTCCGGCTCGGCGATGCCGCTCGCCTGGGCGCATGCGGAGTACATCAAGCTCTGCCGCTCGCTGCACGATGGCAGGGTATTCGACCTGCCGCGCGCCACGGTGCAGCGCTACCTCGAGCGCGACACGCCGTCGCCGCGCCGCATCTGGCGCTTCGAGGATCGCATCGCTACGATCGAGGCGGGAAGCCTCCTGCGCCTCGAAGTGTTCGATGCGGCCGTCGTGCGCTTTAGCGCCGATGGCTGGCGCACGGCCAGCGACCTGGCAACGCGCGACACGGGGCTGGGCGTGCACGTCGCCGACCTGCCAACCGCGCAACTGCGGCCGGGAGCCGGTGTTCAGTTCACTTTCCGCTGGCCGGCGGCCAATCGCTGGGAAGGCCAGGATTTCGCAGTGGAGGTGCTGCCGCCATGATCCGCACGAAGCGTGTCTATGAAGTTCCCGAGCGCGGCGATGGCCGCCGCTTCCTGGTCGAGCGCCTTTGGCCCCGCGGCATCCGCAAGGAGGCGCTGGACGCGGAAGCGTGGTTCAAGGACGCCGCGCCGAGCCCGGCGCTGCGCCAATGGTATGGACACCGCGTCGAACGCTGGCAGGAGTTCCGGCGCCGTTATCGCGAGGAGCTGGCGGCGCACCCCGAGTCCTGGGCGAAGCTCATGTCGGCCGCGCGACGTGGCAACATCACGCTGCTCTACAGCGCGCACGATGTCGAGCACAACAGCGCGCTGGTGCTGCGCGACTATCTCGCGGCGAGGATCCACCGGTCGCCACGGTGAGGCTCGCGACCCGCGGGCCGTTCGACCTCGAGGCCACCGTGCGCGTGTTGCAGCGCCGGCCCGCCAACCGCGTCGACGTCTGGTCACAAGGCCGCTACCGGCGCGTGCTCGAGACGTCCGCGGGTCTCGTGCTCGCCGAGGTCGCCGATCGGGGCGGCATCGACGCACCCGACCTGTGGTGCGACATCCGCGGCAGCGGCGTGCGCGCAGGCGCACGAGGCGAGGCCAGCCTCGCGCTGCGCCGGCTGCTTGGCCTCGACATCGACCCGGCATCATTGCGGGCGCGCACCGCGGCGGAGCCGTCGATGCGGGCCGCGGCGAACCGGCTGCGTGGCCTGCGCCCGCCGCGCTTTGCGAACCTGTTCGAAGCCTGCGCGAGTGTCGTGCCCTTCCAGCAGGTGAGCCTCGATGCGGGTATCGCCGTGCTGGGCCGCATGGTCGAGCGCTTCGGCGCGACGTTCGAGTACCGGGGAACGAGCCAGCGGGCGTTTCCCGCCGCCGCGTCGATCGCCAAGGCGCGGCCCGGCGCCTTGCGGGCCTGCGGCCTGTCGGCGCAGAAGGCGGCGACCCTGCAGCGGATCGCGCGGGCCATCGCGAGCGGCGAGCTGTCCGAAGCGCAGCTCGAGCCGCTCACGAGCCCGCAGGCAGGTGCACGGCTCACCGCGATCAAGGGCGTCGGGCCGTGGACGGCGGGCCTGGTGCTGCTGCGCGGCTGCGGGCGGCTCGATGTGTTCCCGCCAGGCGATGTCGGTGCGCAGCGCAACCTGCGCGGCCTGCTCGGCACCGGCAGCGCGCGCGCGCTGCGGGCCGCGGTCGCGCGCTTCGGCGGCTTGCGCGGCTACCTTTATTTCTGCGCGCTCGGCGCCAGCCTGATCGGCAAAGGACTCATCCAGTCGCCACGCGAGCTATGCTAATAATGCGCGCGAGATGGAGCCTTCACTGTCACTGGCGCTGATCGTGCTGCTGCCGTTTGCCGGCAGCCTCGCCGCCGCCTTCCTGCCGTCCAATGCCCGCAATGCCGAGGCCTGGCTCGCGGGGCTCATCGCGCTCGCCTGCACGGCGCTCACGCTCGCGCTGTACGGGCAGGTGGCAGTGGGGGAGGTGCCGCGCCTGACCCTGCCGTGGCTGTCGCAGGCGGGGCTCGAGTTCAGCCTGCGCATGGACGGATTTGCCTGGCTCTTCACGCTGCTGGTGTCGCTGATGGGCACGCTGGTCGTGATCTATGCCCGCTATTACCTGTCGCCGCAGGACCCGGTGCCGCGCTTCTTCTCCTTCCTGCTCGCGTTCATGGGCTCGATGCTCGGCATCGTGCTGTCCGGCAACCTGGTCCAGCTCGCGGTGTTCTGGGAGCTGACGAGCTTCAGCTCGTTCATGCTGATCGCGTACTGGTACCACCGGGTGGACGCGCGCCAGGGCGCGCGCATGGCGCTCACCGTGACGGCCGCCGGGGGTTTCTGCCTGCTCGCCGGCGTCATCATGCTCGGCACGATCGCCGGCAGCTACGACCTCGACCGGGTGCTGGCGGCGGGCGACGCGGTGCGCGCGCACCCCTGGTACCCGGTGATGCTCGGGCTCATCCTGCTCGGTGCCCTGACCAAGAGCGCGCAGTTTCCATTTCATTTCTGGCTGCCGCACGCGATGGCAGCGCCGACCCCCGTTTCCGCCTACCTGCATTCGGCGACCATGGTCAAGGCAGGGGTGTTCCTGCTGGCGCGGCTGTGGCCGGTGCTCGCCGGCACCGACCTGTGGTTCGCGCTGGTGTGCGGCGCGGGGCTCGCATCGCTGCTGCTGGGTGCGGCCGCGGCGCTGTTCCAGCGCGACATGAAGGGCGTGCTCGCCTATTCGACGATCAGCCACCT
>CAZRLI010000118.1:0-6478 GCA_964600535.1 uncultured Steroidobacteraceae bacterium
TGGGTGAGCCGGTGTTCGGGCGCCTCGAGGCCGACATCGCGAGCGCGCTGATGGGCATCAACGCGGTGAAGGCCGTCGAGATCGGTGCCGGCACGCGCGCGGCCGCGCAGCGCGGCAGCGAGCACCGCGACCTGATGACGCCGCACGGCTTCCGCTCGAACCACGCCGGCGGCGTGCTCGGCGGCATATCGAGTGGCCAGGACATCGTCGTGCATGCGACGCTGAAGCCGACCTCGAGCATCCAGATTCCCGGCGCGACGATCGATGTCGACGGCAATGCCGTCGAGATCGTCACGACCGGACGGCACGACCCGTGTGTCGGCCTGCGTGCGACACCCATCGCGGAAGCGATGCTGGCGCTCGTGCTGATGGACCACTACCTGCGCAATCGGGCGCAGAATGGCGACGTTGTATCCAAGACCCCGGTGATATGAACAGACAATTTCGAGTGGCGGTGGTGGGCGCGACCGGCCTGGTCGGCGACACGATGATCAAGGTGCTGGAAGAGCGGGACTTCCCGGTGAGCGAGCTCTACCCGCTCGCGAGCAACCGCTCGCTCGGCAAGACGGTGGAATTTCGCGGCAAGAGCCATCCGGTGCTCGAGCTCGACAAGTTCGATTTCTCGCGCGCCGACATCGGGTTGTTCTCGGCCGGCAGCGATACCTCGCGCGAGTTCGCGCCCAGGGCCTGGGCGGCGGGTTGCGTGGTGATCGACAACACCGCGGAGTTCCGCTACGAGGACGACATCCCGCTGGTCGTGCCCGAGGTCAATCCCGGGGCGGTCGCCGGCTACAAGGCCCGCGGCATCATCGCGAATCCCAACTGCTCGACGATCCAGATGGTCGTCGCGCTGAAGCCGATCCACGACGCGGCCGGAATCGAGCGCATCAATGTCGCGACCTACCAGTCGGTATCGGGCGCCGGCAAGGAGGCGGTCGAGGAACTCGCCGCGCAGAGCGCCGCGCTACTGTCGGGCCGCGAGGCCGAGGCCCGGGTGATCGCCAAGCAGATCGCCTTCAATTGCGTGCCGCAGATCGACAAGTTCGAGTCGAACGGCTACACGCGCGAAGAGATGAAGATGTTCTGGGAGACCCGCAAGATCATGGGGGATGCCTCGATCCGCGTGAACGCGACGACGGTCCGCGTGCCCGTGTTCTTCGGCCATTCCGAGGCCGTGCATATCGAGACCCGTCGCAAGCTGTCGGCGAGCGAGGCGCGCGGGCTTCTGGAAAAGGCCCCGGGGGTGACCGTGCTCGACGACCGGGTGCCGGCCGGGTATCCGACGGCGGCCACCGAGGCAGCGAACCACGACACAGTTTATGTCGGGAGAATCCGCGAGGATATCTCGCACGATCGGGGTCTGGACCTCTGGATCGTGGCCGATAACGTCCGCAAGGGTGCTGCAACCAACAGCGTGCAGATCGCGGAGATTTTGGCGCGCGACTTTTTATGAGTCATAATGCGGCAGCAAGCGGGTCGCAGCCGAGATTTCGGTAATAACTTGTTGTTTCCAATGGTGAAAACTGCTGCGCCGGGATCGACGGGGAGTCAGAATGATCGCTAAATCGCGGGTACTGGCACTCGCTTTACTCTTGTTGCCGCAACTGTCGCTCGCCCTCGGGCTGGGAGATGTGCGGCTCAATTCGCGCCTGAACGGACCGCTCGATGCCGAGATCGAGCTGCTCGGCGCCACTGCGGAAGAACTCTCGACCCTCAAGGCACAGCTGGCTTCCCGCGAGACCTTTGCCCGCTACGCGCTCGACTGGCCCGCCTTCCTCGGTTCCGTGACGGTGACCCAGGTGCGCGGCGCGGACGGACGGACTTTCCTGCGCCTGCGCTCGCAGGACCCGATCAACGAGCCGTTCGTGACCCTGCTGGTGGAGGTCAACTGGGCGCGCGGGCGCCTGGTGCGCGAGTACACCCTGCTGATGGATCCGCCGGTATTTGCACCAGGCAACACCGAGACGCCGCCGGTCGCGGCACCGGCCGTGGGTGCCGCTCGCGAAGGCAGCATCGCAAGGCCCGCGCCGTCGCCCGCCCCCGAGCCGGCATCGGACGCTTCGCAGGGCGCCACGCCGCCCTCGCCGGCGGTGGCCGGCGCGAGCTCCTACACCGTGCGCCACGGCGACACGCTGACGGCCATTGCCACCGGTCTCACCGGCGGGGCCGACACCCAACGCATGATGGTGGGCCTCTACCGCGAGAACCCGGGCGCGTTCGGCAACAACATGAGCGACCTGCACACCGGTGCGGTGCTGCGCGTGCCGGATGCCGATGCGCTGGGCGCCATCGGCGCGGGCGACGCCGCCGCCGAGGTGCGCCGCCAGTACGCCGCGTGGCGCGAGCGCAGCGGCGCTGCGGCGCCGACCGATGAGCGCCTGCGGCTCGTGCCGCCGGGCCAGGCGGGCGCGGGCAGCGGCACCAGCGCCGCGGGCGCGCAGGTCGACCAGCTGAACGCGCGCGTGCGCGATCTCGAATCGAAGTTGCAGGAAGCGAACTCGAAGCTCGAACTGCGCAACCAGGAACTCGCAGACCTGCAGGCCCGCCTCGCGGCCGCGCAGGGTGCTGCGCCGCCCGCGCAGGCGCCGCCGCCGGCCGTCGAGCCCGCCCCACCTGCGGCGCAGCCCGAGGCCGAAGCGACGCCGGCCCCCGGGACGCCCGAGGCCCCTCCGGAGGCGGCTCCCGAGGCCACATCGGAGCCGACCGCCGAGGCGCCGGCACCGAAGCCGGCGGCACCCGCGCCCGTCCCGGTGGAGCAGGGGCCATCCTTCCTCGATACCGTGCTCGGCCTGTGGTACATCCCCGCGCTGCTGGTCGCGGCCCTGCTCGCCTTCTTCGGCTTGCGCAAGTGGCAGGCCCGCGAGCGGGCCGATTTCGATGACTCACTCGGACGGCTCGCGGAGGCCGGGGCGGAGGTGGCGGAGCGCCGCACGGGCCTCACCGATACCGCGCGGCTGCGCAAGCCGGTCGGCAGCCAGGAAGACGAATCGTTCCTGGTGGAGGAATCCGGCCCGCACGAGCGCCCGCGCATCGACGACTCGGGCCTGCATCGCAGGCCGGCAGCGGTGGTCACATCGGTCGCCGACCAGACGATCAGCGGCGAGACGGCGATCAATCTCGACCAGGGCGATCCGCTCGCGGAAGCCGATTTCCACATGGCCTACGGCCTGTACGACCAGGCCGCGGACCTCGTGCGCATCGCGATCCAGCGCGAACCGGCGCGCCGCGACCTGAAGCTGAAGCTCCTCGAAGTGTTCTTCGTGTGGGGCAACAAGGACCAGTTCCTGGCCGCGGCCCGGGAGCTCGCTGCATCGCGTGCCGATGCGCCGGCGGGCGAGTGGGACAAGATCGTGATCATGGGCAAGCAGCTCGCCCCCGAAGACGAGCTGTTCCAGCAGGCCGCGCCCGTCGGGGGCGCCATCGCCGGCGGCATCGACCTCGACCTCGAGGGTGGCCAGAACCGCGTCGACTACGACCTGCTCGGGGAGCCGGGCGGCGAAGCGCCGCGCGCCACCGCGGGCGGCGTCGACCTCGACTTCAACACGGCGCTCGGCGATTCGCTGGGCGACAAGGACCCGACGGGTGAATCCGGCGCGCTGGTCGCGACCGAGGTCGGCGGTGACCTCGATTTCGTGCTCGATGACCCGGCGCGCGGTGCGGTCGACCGCAGCGGCAATACCACGCGCGAAATGACCGCGCGGATGCCGTCGGACACGACCGCGGAACGCACGGTGCTGATGGCGGATTCCATGGATGCGCCGACCGTCGAACAGCCGACCCTGCGCATGGGCGAGAGCGGCACGCTGCGCCAGAAGGTGGACGTCGCGATGCGCCAGGCCGGCATGGCCGCGGATGCCACCGCCGAGCTCGCCATCGACGACCTCGGCCTCAACATCGGGCCTGACGCCGATGGACAGGCCGCCGGCGATGCCCCGACGATGGTCGCGGGCCTCGACGCGCGCTCGCGCGAAATCATGGAAGAGGCCGAGCGCCGGGCGGGCGGGGAGGCGGACCAGCCTTCGACCACCGGCAGCTGGTACACGATCGAAAGCGCCGATCAGACGGGCACGAACCCCGCGATCGCCGACGTCAACGCCACGGCTTCGCTGAAGGCGCTGCCGGATGTCGCGGGCGAGACGTCGCGGCTCGCCGCTCTGAAACCCGCGGTCGACGTTGATTTCAGCGCGACCGACGCCTTTGGAGGTTCGCGCGGCGGTACCGTCGACCTCGACCTCGATGTCGGCGGCGCGGCCGCCGACAACGAGGGCGCTTTTGCGGCCACGCAAAAGATCGGCCCCGAGGACCTCGCGCTGCCCGATCTCGAGCCCGTGACAATGAGCGAGGTCGGAACCAAGCTCGATCTCGCACGCGCTTACATGGACATGGGCGATCCGGACGGCGCCCGCAGCATCCTTAAGGAAGTCCTGCAGGAAGGCTCGGTGTCGCAGAAGCAGGAAGCCCAGCGCCTGATCGACACCCTGCCGGGCTAGCCACAGGGGCGCGCCCCGGCATGCCGCGCATCGCGGTCGGCATCGAGTACCTCGGAACGCATTACGTCGGCTGGCAGGCGCAGGCAGGCCAGCCCTCGGTTCAGCAGGCGGTGGAGGATGCCCTGGCAGCCGTCGCCGCTGCGCCGGTGAGCGTCACCTGTGCCGGCCGCACGGATGCCGGCGTACACGCACTCGGGCAGGTGGCCCACTTCGATACCGATGCACGCCGCGCGCCGCGCGCCTGGGTGCTCGGCGCGAACACGCGACTGCCGCTCGACATTGCCCTGACCTGGGCGCGCGAGATGCCGCCGGGCTTCCACGCCCGCCACAGCGCACTCTCGCGCACCTACCGGTACCACATCGTCAATCGCAGCGAGCGCCCGGCCCTCGCCGCCGGTCGCGTCGCCTGGGTCCACCGCCCGCTCGACGTCGCAGCGATGGCCGCGGCCGCTGCCGCCTTGCTCGGCGAACATGATTTCAGCGCCTTTCGGGCAGCCGAATGCCAGTCGAAGACGCCGATGCGCCGCGTGACGGAGATTGCCGTCACGCGCGCGGGGGAGCAGGTCACGATCGGCGTGACGGCCAACGCCTTCCTGCACCACATGGTGCGCAACATCGCGGGGCTCCTGATCGCCATCGGGCGCGGCGACGAGGGCCCGGGGTTCGCGGCCGAAGTACTCGCCAGCCGCGACCGCCGGCGCAATGCCGCCACCGCGCCGGCCTGCGGCCTGTACTTCACCGCCGTGGGCTACGCACCCGGGCTCGGCCTGCCTTCGGCCGTTTCCGCTATGATCCCGCACTGACATGTCGTGGTTCGAAAAAATCATGCCCTCGCGCATCAAGACCGAGCGCCGCACGCGCTCGGTCCCCGAGGGCCTGTGGATCAAATGCCCGTCCTGCGACTCGGTGCTGTATCGCGCCGAGCTCGAGCGCAACCTCAATGTCTGCCCGAAGTGCAGCCACCACATGCGCATCGGCGCGCGCGAGCGGCTGGCGATGTTCCTCGACGAGGGCGAGGTGCTGGAGATCGGCGCCGATGTCCTTCCCGAGGACCCGCTCAAGTTCAAGGACAGCAAGCGCTACAAGGACCGGCTCGCCTCCGCGCAGAAAAATACCGGCGAGAACGATGCCCTGGTCGCCGTCGCCGGCAAGGTGCTCGGCGTCGACGTGGTCGCCTGCGCATTCGAGTTCCGTTTCCTCGGCGGTTCGATGGGTTCGGTGGTCGGCGAGCGCTTCCGCCGCGCGGTCGACTACTGCATCGAGAACCGGGCGGCGCTGGTGTGCTTTTCCGCGAGCGGCGGCGCGCGCATGCAGGAGGCGCTGTATTCGCTGCTGCAGATGGCGAAGACCAGCGCGGCGCTCGCGCGCCTTGCGCGCGAGCACCTGCCGTTCATTTCCGTGATGACCGATCCCACGACCGGCGGGGTGTCCGCGAGCCTCGCGATGCTGGGCGACCTGAATGTCGCCGAACCGCGCGCGCTGATCGGCTTCGCCGGTCCGCGCGTGATCCAGCAGACGGTGCGCGAGACGCTCCCCGAGGGCTTCCAGCGCAGCGAATTCCTGCTCGAGCACGGTGCGCTCGACATGATCGTGGACAGGCGCGACATGCGCGAGAAGCTCGGCGCCGCGATCCGCCTGCTGCTGAAGCTGCCGCCGCCGGCGACCGTCGCCTGACCGGCCCGCCGTGAGGCCGACCATGCGCACGCTCGAAGGCTGGCTCGAGCTGCAGCAGCGCGCCCATCCCCGCAGCATCGATCTCGGCCTCGAGCGGGCAGGAAAGGTCGCACGCTCCCTTGGGCTCGAGCGGGCGCGTGTGCCGACCTTCATCGTCGGCGGCACCAACGGCAAGGGCTCGACCGTCGCGCTGCTCGATTCGATGCTGCGAGCCGCGGGAATCGCGACCGGCGCCTTCAGCTCGCCGCACCTCGTGCGCTACAACGAGCGCATCCACGTCGGCGGTGCGCCGGTGCCCGATGGCGAGATCGTCG
>CAZRLI010000119.1:0-6448 GCA_964600535.1 uncultured Steroidobacteraceae bacterium
CCCGATGCCGCCGCGCAGCTCGCCGCTCGCGAAGCGCGGCAGCCACTGCGCCTTCTGCGCCCCGGTGCCGTAGCGCTGCACGCAGGCGGCCATGACGAGGTGGGAATTGAAGATGCCGACCGGCGCCATCCAGGCCGCGGAGATCGCCATGACGATCCGCGCGTAGGTCGCCGCAGAGAGCCCGAGCCCGCCGTACTCCTCGGCGATCGTCGCGCCGAAGAGGCCGAGCGACTTCATCTGCTCCACGAGTTCGTGCGGGTACTCGTCGGCATGGTCGTAGCGCCTGGCGACCGGGCGCACTTCGCGCTCGACCCAGCGCTCGATCGCGGCGAGGATGGCCGGTTCGTCCTCGGGGGCCATCAGTTGCCGCCGCGGTCCTCGCCGACGCCATGCCCGCGCCGCGCAACCAGGATCGTGCGTTCGAAATTGCAGACCTCGACGCCGTCCTGGTTCAGGCCGCGGCTGTGCACGGTGACGATGCCGGCGCCCGGGCGCGAGCGTGATTCGCGCTTCTCGAGCACCGCGGATTCGGCGTAGAGCGTGTCGCCGGGAAAGAGCGGCGCGGTCATGCGGATCTCGCGCCAGCCGAGATTCGCGATCGCCTGCTGGCTGACGTCGCTCACGCTCATGCCCACGACCAGCGCCACGGTCAGCGGGCTTGCGACGATGCAGCGGCCGAACTCGCTGGACCTGGCGTATTCCTCGTCGAAGTGCAGCGGGTGGGTGTTCATCGTCAGCAGCGTGAACCAGGTGTTGTCCGCCTGCGTGATGGTGCGGCCGGGCCGGTGCTCATAGACGTCGCCGACCGTGAAGTCCTCGTAGTAGCGGCCGAAGGACTCCCGGAAGCGCCCGGGGGCGACCTGCCTCGCGGTCTGGGTCATAATGAGCCTGCGAAATGCATTAAATGTCCGGACAAATCTAGGTCCCGGTCCCGCGGCTGTCAACCGCGACCGGTGGCGGGGTGAGGCATGCCAGCAAGACAGCGCGGCGAACAGCCGCGGTATCGTCAACTCGCCGATGCGCTGATGGGCGACATCAGCCGGGGCAGGATCAAGGTCGGGGAGACCATCCCGGGCGAGCACGAGCTCGTGGCGCGCTACCAGGTCAGTCGCCACACCGTGCGCGAGGCCCTGCGGCGGCTCGATGAGCTCGGCCTGATAGACCGCCAGCAAGGTATCGGCACCGTGGTGCGCGCGCGGCACTCGTCGCCTTCCTACGTGCAGGCCGTGCGCACGCCGTCCGAGCTGATGCGTTACCCGGCGGACAGCCGCCTCGCGGTCGTCGCGACCGCCAGGGTGAAGGCCAATCGCCAGCTCGCGCGGCTGCTCGACGTGCGCAGCGGTTCGGAATGGCTCAAGGTGAGCGCCGTGCGGCGCATGAAGTCCGCGCCGCTGCCCATCGCGTGGACCGACGTCTACCTGCTGCCGGAATACGCCGACATCGTGCCGCAGATCGGCAGGCGCGGCCTGATGGTGTACCAGATGGTCGAGGCCGCGCACGGCGAGCATGTCGAGCACATCCAGGTGCGGATCCGCGCCGGGGCGATCGCGGCCGGGCTCGCCGGTCCGCTCGAGGCGCAGGCCGGCACGCCCTCGCTGACCGTGATGCGCCACTACTACGGCCGCAGCGGCCGGCCGTTCGAGATCTCGGTCTCGGAGCATCCCTCCGACCGCTACATGTACTCGCTCGACCTGCAGCGCGGCTGGCAGTCGAGCGATACCTGGACCACGAAATGACGGCCCGGGTACCGGTCGGCCTGCGCAGCTACCTCTTCGCGCCGGGCAATCACCCGCGGCGGGTGGAGAAAGTCTTCACCGCGGGCGCGGACGCGGTGATCCTCGACCTGGAGGACGCGGTGGCGCCCACGGAAAAGGCCGCGGCGCGTCCGCTGGTCGTCGCGGCGATGCGGCGGCCGCGCGGCCCGCGCGGCTATGTGCGCATCAACGGAGTCGAGTCCCCGTACTGGCAGGACGACCTCGACGCGGTCGTCGGGCCGTGGCTCGATGGCGTGGTGCTGCCGAAGGCGGAGTCGGAGGCGCAGGTGCGGGAGTTCGTCGCGCGGCTGGCCGCGTGCGAGCGCAAGGCCGGACTCGCGGCCGGCGCGCTCGATGTCATGCTGATCGTCGAGACGGCGCGCGGCGTGGTCGGGATCGACGCCATTGCCGCCGCCTCGGCGCGCATCGGGCGCATCGCGCTCGGTGGCGGCGACTACACCAACGACCTCGATCTCGAGTGGACGGCGGAGGAAGAGGCACTCGGCTATGCGCGCGCGCGCCTCGCGCATGCCTCGCGCGCCGCGGGCCTCGAGCCGCCGGTGGATACCGTCGTGATCGAGGTGCGCGACCAGGCCCGCTTCCGGCAATCGGCGCGCAACGGTCGCCGCTTCGGCTTCCTCGGCAAGCTGTGCATCCACCCGGACCAGGTGGTGCCCTGCCACGAGGTGTTTACCCCGGGCGCCGCCGAAGTGGCGCGCGCGCGCGCGATCGTCACCGCCTTTGCGCAGGCCGAGGCGCGCGGGATGGCAGCCATCCAGGTGGACGGCGTCTTCGTCGACTACCCGGTGGTGCACAAGGCGCGGCGCATCCTCGCGCTCGCGGAGCGCGCCGGTCGCGCCGTCAGCGACGGCGCCTGACGGCGACATCGAGCACGAAGATCCCGCCGACGATCAGCGCGACGCCGAGCAGTTGCAGCGGCGACATGCGCTCGCCGAAGAACAGCCACGCCAGCGCGATCGTCGTGGGCGGCCCGGCGGTGCTGACGAGCGCGCTGCGTTGCGCGCCGATGCGGCGCACGCCCTCCGCCTGCAGCAGCGCGGGCACGAACATGCAGAAGACCGCGAGCAGGGCGAGCAGCGTCCAGCCGACGCCGTCGATCGCGGGCAGCCCAAGCCGCGGGCCGCGCACCAGGCCGTGGACGGCGAGCGCGGCCGCGGCGCCGGACATCGCGCAGAGCGTGTAGCGGCTGCTGCCGATCTGCCGCGTCCAGCGTTCCCCCAGCAGGAAGTAGATCGCGTAGCTGAGCGCCGCGAGCAACACGCAGAGCGCGCCGCCGAGGTTGGCGTGAAAGACGCTGGCGTCGAATCCGCCGACCGCGAGGAAGATGCCGGCCCAGGTGAGCGCGACGACGCCGAGGACGCGCGCCGAGGGCAGGCGACGCTGCAGCAGCGCGCTGATCGCAACGACCATGGCGGGATAGCTGAAGAGGAGCACGCGCTCGACGCTCGCGTCGATCAGGGTCAGCGCGTAGAAGTCGACCAGTGCGCCGCCGTAGTAGCAAATGATGCCGGCGAACGCGGCCGAGGCGATCGCCTGCGGCGGGGTCGCGCGGATCGCGCCCGGCGGCTCGCGCGCGGCCGTGAAGGCCCAGAAGAGCGGTGCGGCGAGCAGTGCGCGGACGATCACCAGCGCCTCGAAACCCACGCCATGGCGCCACGCGAACTTGGCGAAGATCCCCTTGGCCGCAAACAGCATCGCGCCGGCCACCGCGCACAGCGCGCCGACGAGCTGGAAGCGCCTGGCCGCGGCCCCGCTCAATTGCGGGCGCTGGCGCTGCGCCGGGTGGCGGGGCCGGCCAGCTCGCCAACGACCTCGGCGGTGGTCGCGACGCGGCCCCACAGGCGGCGGAACGTCTTGACGGTGGCGGCCTGCATCTCATCGCTGCAGGTACCGGTGGCGTCGTCGACCAGGACCACCCCGTACTGGCGGTCGGCCGCCTCCATCGCGGTCATCGCCACGCAGTTGTTGGTCGACACGCCGGCCACGACGATCTCCGCGATGCCCATGCCGCGCAACGCGGCATCGAGGCCGGTCGAGGCGAACGCACCGATGGTCGTCTTGTTGAGCACGAGGTCGCCCGGCTCGGGCGCGAGCTCCGCGACGATCTCGTGTTCGGGCTGCCCGGCGCAGTTGCGGGTTGCCTGCAGCCACTTCTTCAGGTGCACGGGCGCGTCGGAGAAGTCGGCGATCTGGCAGCCATAGGTCAGGTAGACGACGCGGGCGCCGACCGAGCGGAACGCCGTCGCGAGGCGCCGGATGTTCGGGACCAGCAAGCGCTCGATGCGCGCGAAGCGGTACTCCGCCTCGTCCATCCGCCCCTGCGCGGCGAGCAGGCGCCCGAGGCCGAAGCCACGGTGGCCGCTCGCGTTCTGCATGTCGACGATCACCAGCGCGCTGGTCGCCGCCGATAACCGGACGGGGCGGGTGAACTCGTCGATGTAGGTCGGTTGCATGGCGGCCTCGCAGCGGTCGTCCGGGCAGCGTACCCGTGGAAAACCACTCTTGCCACGCCCACGTGCGGGTGTGAAGCTTCCCCACCTTTCGTGGCCAAACTGGAGGCCGGCATGCCGGGACCCCTGCACGGCATTCGTGTCGTCGAACTGACCAGCGTCGTCCTCGGCCCCTGGGCCTGCCAGTTCCTCGGTGATATGGGCGCCGACGTCGTCAAGATCGAGGCGCCGCGCGGCGACAGCAACCGCACGCTCGGTGCGTCGCGCCATCCCGGCATGGCGGCGCTCTACCTCACCTGCAACCGCAACAAGCGCAGCCTCGTGCTCGACCTCAAGCTGCCCGGTGCGCGCGAGGCGCTGCTGAAGCTGGTCGGGACCGCGGACGTCTTCGTCCACAACAATCGCCCGCAGGTGATGACCAAGCTCGGGCTCGACTACGCGGACATGAAGAAGGTGAATCCGCGCATCATCTACTGCGGCGCCTATGGCTACTCGAAGAAGGGCCCGTACGGCGCCAAGGGCGCGCTCGACGACTCGATCCAGGCGGCGAGCGGCATCGCGATGCTCAACAAGCTGGTGCTCGGCGAGCCGCGCTACCTGCCGACCGTGGTGGCCGACAAGACCACCGCAATGACGGTCGTGTACGCGGTGCTCGCGGCGCTGTTCCACCGTGAACGCACCGGCGAGGGCCAGGACATCGAAGTGCCGATGTACGAGACGATGGTTCACTTCGTGATGGGTGAACACCTCTGGGGCATGAGCTTCGATCCGCCGATCGGCGGGCCGGGCTATACGCGCCTGATGAGCCAGGAGCGCCGGCCCTATCCGACGCAGGACGGCTATATCGCGATCCTGCCGTACCTCGACGCCCACTGGGTGACCTTCTGCACGCTGGTCGGGCGCCCCGACCTGCTCGCCGACGCGCGCTTCAAGACGCTCGCGGACCGCGTGCGCAACATCGACGCGACCTATTCGGAGACCGCGAAGATCATGGCGACGCGCACCACGCGCGAGTGGCTCGACCTGTTCGCCAAGACGAGCGTGCCGACCATCGTCGTGAACAGCCTCGAGGACCTCGCCACCGATCCGCACCTCGAGGCGGTGGGCTTCTGGAAGTCGGTCGACCATCCGACCGAAGGCCGGCTCAAGCTGCCCGCGTTCCCGGTGAATTTCGGTGCGACGCCCGCCGGCATCGAGCGCCATGCGCCGCGCCTCGGCGAGCACACCCGTGAAGTACTGCGGGAGGCGGGTCTCGGCGAGGCCGCAATCGACTCGTTGCTCGCCAGCGGCGGGGCGATGACCGCGGAGGGTGCCGCGAAGACCGTGGCGAAGGGCGCGGACTGAGGCGCCGCGCTCAGCCCATCGGCGTCGCCGCGAACGCAGGCCGCTCGAACAATTCCCCGGCCAGCCGGCCGATGCCCGGGTAGCGCCGGCGCCAGTCGCGCTCGGCGAAGCGGAACTCGAGGTAGCCCACGCAGCAGGCGATCGCGACGTCGGCGAGTGTCAGCCCGTCCCCGAAACAGTAGCTGCGCCCCCGGAGCGCGGTTTCGAGGTGCGCGAGGCCGCGATGCACCTTGCCCCACTGCCACGCGATCCACTCCGCGCCGCGCAGCGCTTCCGGGCGCAGCGACTCGAGCCGCACCAGCACCACCGCATCGAGCACGCCGTCCGCGATCGCCTCGAATTGCCGCACGGCTTCGCGCCCTGCGGCATCCTCCGGCAGGAAGCGCGGCAGCGGGGCAAGGCGCTCGAGGTACTCGACGATGAGCGGCGAATCGACGAGCAGCGAGCCGTCGTCCCGCACCAGCACCGGTACCTTGCCGAGCGGATTGACGGCCTGTACCGCGGCGCTGTCGATCATCGGGCTGTGCACGACGAATTCGTGCCCGATCGCCTTCTCCAGCGCCACCACCCGCACCTTGCGCGTGTACGGGCTCGTGCCGGTGCCGATGATCCGCATCCGTCGCGGCCCTAGGCCTGCAGGCCGTACACGCGCAGCGCGTTGTCGCGCAGGAACTTGCGCAGCGGATCCGGGCGCAGGCCGAGGCCCAGCACTTCGTCCATGGTGCGCTTGAAGCCGAGCACCGGGAAGTCGGTGCCGAACAGCACCTTGTCCTGCCCGTAGGTGTTGATGTAGTTCACGAAGCTCTGCGGCCAGAACTTCGGGCTGTGCGCATCCGAGCCGATGTACACGTTCGCGTGCTTCCAGGCCATCGCGATCAT
>CAZRLI010000120.1:0-6433 GCA_964600535.1 uncultured Steroidobacteraceae bacterium
GGCGGCAGCGGTGGCTATGTCGCGGGTCGCAAACAGCTGGTCGACTGGCTGCGCCAGCGCTCGCGCCCCTACCTCTTCTCGAACAGCATCCCGCCGGTCGTGGCCGCCGCGAGCCTGCGGGTCATCGATCTCGTCGAGGGCACGCCCGGATTGCGCGAGCGCCTGCACGCGAACGCGCGCCACTTCCGCCTGGGGCTGGAGGCCGCGGGCTTCACGCTGAAGCCCGGCGCGCACCCGATCATCCCGGTGATGATCGGCGACGCGGCGCGCGCCGCCGCGCTCGCCGACGCGCTGCTCGAGCGCGGCATCTACGTGATCGGCTTCTCGTTCCCGGTGGTACCGCGCGGCGAGGCCCGCATCCGCACCCAGATGACGGCCGCCCACACGACCGCGCAGCTCGATCGCGCGATCGCGGCCTTCAGGGATGCTGCCGCTTCAGGGTACTGAGCAGAAGCAGTAGGCATACAGGTGGTTGGCCGATTCGAGCCGGCTCCAGCGCTCGATTTCGGCGGCCACCGGGTCGAGTTGCTTCGCGACCCGCATCAGGCCCGCCGGCAGCTTGATGCCCAATGACGCCACCGCCTGCGCAGCCCTGGTCTTCACCTGCAGCGCGAGTTCCTGCGCCCACGACATCTCGGGACTGATGAACTCGATCTCATAGCCGTCCTTCTTGAGCTTGGCGCGCGCCGCGGCTGCCTCGAGCGCATCGTCAAATCCACCGAGGTGATCGACGAGCCCGATGCGCCGGGCGTCAATGCCCGCCCAGACCCGGCCCTGCGCGATCGCGTCGACCTCGTCGCGGGTCTTGCCACGCCCTTCGGCGACGCGCGCCAGGAAGGTCTCGTAGCCGTGTTCGACCGTCGCCTGCAGGAATTGCCCGGCCTCCTTGCCGATCGGCCGATCGAGGCGCAACTGGCCGGCCCATGCGGTCGTACCGACGCCGTCGACGCCGACGCCGACCTTGTCGAGCGTGCGGTTCACCGTCGGAATCGTGGCGTAGATGCCGATGGAGCCGGTGATCGTGGTCGGACGCGCCCAGATCTCGTCCGCCGGCGCGGCCACGTAATAGCCGCCCGATGCCGCGAGGTCGCCCATCGAGACCACGAGCGGCTTGCCTTCCGCCTTGAAAGCCTCGATCTCGCGATGGATCTGCTCCGCAGCGAACATGCTGCCGCCGGGACTGTCGATGCGCAGCACGAGCGCCTTCACATCGTCGTCGAGCCGCGCCTCGCGGATCAGGCGCGCGGTCGATTCCCCGCCGACCGTGCCCGCCGGCTGGTCGCCGTCGAGCATCTCGCCGGCCGCCACCACCACGCCGACGACCGGCTTGCCGTCGCCGCGCAGCTTCGCCTGCGCATTCACCACCCGCAGGTAGTCGTCGACGCCGACCTGCCGGTAGCCCTCGCCGCTCTCGTCTTCGCCGACCAGTTCCACCAGCTCGCGCTCCACCTCGAGCGAGGTACGGATGCCGGTGACGAGGCCCGCATCGAGCGCGAGCTTCGCGCCGTCGCCCTTCCGCGCGGTGATCCCGGCGGCCAGTCCATCGACGTATTTCGCAATCGCCCCGGGCGCGAGCCTGCGTGCCTTCGCGACCTGCTCCTGGTAGCCATTCCACATGGCACCGAGGTAGGCGAGCGATTCCTCGCGGTCCTGCGGCGACATGTCGGTGCGGGTGAAGGGCTCGACGGCGCTCTTGTAGGCTCCGACGCGAAACACGTTCATGTCGATGCCCAGTTTCTCGAGGGCGCCCTTGTAGTACATGACGAAGCGGTCGTACCCGTCGATCAGCACGAAACCGAGCGGATCGAGCCAGACCTCGTCCGCGTGCGCGGCGATGTAGTACTGCGCCTGCAGGAACACCGATCCCTGGGCCACGACCTTCTTGCCGGAGGCGCGGAATTCATCGATCGCGCCGGTCAGCTCCTGCATCGTCGGCTGGCCCGCGCCCGTGAACCGCTCGAGGTCGAGCACCAGCGCCTGGATGCGGTCATCATCGCGGGCGGCCTCGATGGCATCCTTCAGGTCCCACAGCAGGGTCTCGCTGCGCAGACTCCCCTGCACCTTCTCGAGTGCGCGCTCCACCGGATCGCCGGTCAGCTCCTCGACGATGCGTCCCTCGGGCCGGATCACGAGTGCGGCCTTGTCAGGCAGCACCGGGATGGTGGTGCGCAGCGCACCGACGATGATGCCGAAGATGAGCAGCAGCAGGACGAGGTGCAGGAACTTGCGCAGCCCGTCGAGGCCGCGCCACAAGGCGCTGAAAAATGCCCGCACGATGCGAGTCTCCTCAGGAGGCGGAATACGAAATGCGGTAGATCGCGCCCGCCTTGTCGTCGGAGACGAGCAGCGAGCCGTCCGGCAATTGCAGCAGGTCAACCGGGCGACCGGTCACCGTGCCGTCGGGCTTGAGCCACCCGGACGCGAACGGCGTGTAGCTCACTGCACGATTGCCGTCGAGCTTCACGAGGGTGATCCGGTAGCCGATCCGGGTGGTGCGATTCCAGGAACCATGCTCGGCGATGAAGACCTGGTTGCGATAGCCGGCGGGAAACTGGCTGCCCGTATAGAAGTGGACGCCGAGCGGCGCGACGTGCGGCCCGAGCGCCTGCACTGGCGGCGTGGCGTCGGCGCAGCGGCCGAGCTTGCCGAAATCGGGGTCCACGATCGTGCCGGCATGGCAGAAGGGAAAGCCGAAGTTCTCGCCGACGCGGCCCAGCCGATTGAGCTCGCAGGGGGGCACGTCGTCGCCGAGCAGGTCGCGGCCGTTGTCCGTGAACCAGAGTTCGTGCGTGACAGGGTGCCAGGCAAATCCCACGCTGTTGCGCACGCCCCGCGCCACCACTTCGCGACCGCTGCCGTCGGGATTCATCCGCACGATCGTCGCGAAATCCTCCTGGTCGCGATCGCAGGTATTGCAGGGCGCGCCGATCGCGACGTAGAGCTTGCCATCGGGACCGAAGGCGATGTAGCGCCAGCCGTGGTGGCGCTCGGCGGGCAGTTCCGTGACCAGCACCGGCTGCGGTGGCGCATCGAGCCGCGCCTCGATGTCGTCGTAGCGCCAGATCTTCGCCATCTCGGCCACGTACAGCGCGCCCCCGTGGACGGCGACGCCATTGGGCATGTCGAGGCCCTGCGCGATGGTCAGCACCTCGCGCGACCCGTCGGCCTTGGTCCGCACCGCATACACGACGCCGCCCTGGCGCGTGCCGACGAACACGGTGCCCCCCGCGGCGCGCGCCATCGAGCGTGCGTTCGCGATGTCCGGCACCCAGGGCTCGATGTGGAAACCGGCAGGCAGCGTGATGCCTTCGACGGCGGGCGCCGCGCAGGCGGCGGACAGGGCAAATGCCGCGGTCGCGCAGCAGGCGACGACGAGGCGGACGGGCGTGCGCATGCGCACAGTCTAGCAGCGGGGGGCGGCGCTTGGCGCGCCTCCCCCGCCCCAGGCGACTGCCTAGATCTTTTCCTCGATTCGCGCCGCCTTGCCGGACAGCTCGCGCAGGTAATAGAGCTTGGCGCGACGCACGTTGCCGCGGCGCTTGACCTGGATGTCGCTGATCGCCGGGCTGTGGGTCTGGAAAACGCGCTCCACGCCCTCGCCGTGGCTGATCTTGCGCACGGTGAAGGACGAATTGAAACCGCGGTTGCTCTTGGCGATCACGACGCCCTCGTAGGCCTGCACGCGCTCGCGGTCGCCTTCGACCACCTTCACCTGCACGACGACGGTGTCACCGGGGCGGAAAGCCGGCACCTTGCGGGTCATGCGGCTCTGTTCAAGTTGTTGAATGATGTTGGCCATGACGTTCTTCCTCGAGAAACTCGTTGAGGAGCGCACTCGCCTCGCGGCTGAGCCCGCCCCCCGCTATCAGATCCGGCCGGCGGCGCCAGGTGCGCGCCACCGCCTGCTTGAGCCGCCAGCGCCGGATGTCGGCGTGGTGGCCCGTCTGCAAAACCGCGGGCACTTCCCGCCCTTCGAACTCCACCGGCCGCGTGTAGTGCGGCCAGTCGAGCAGCCCGTCCGAGAACGAGTCCTCGGCGCTCGAGCGTTCGTCGCCCAGCACCCCCGGCAGCAACCGCGCTACCGCATCGATCACGGCCAGCGCCGGCACCTCGCCGCCCGAAAGCACGAAGTCGCCGAGCGACACCTCGCGATCGACCCGCGTCGCGATCACGCGCTCATCAAGGCCTTCGTAGCGGCCCGCGACCAGCACGAGCCCCTCGAACGCCGCCAGCTCCGCGACCAGCCCCTGGTCGAGCCGCTCGCCCTGCGCCGAGAGGTACACCCTCGGTGCACCGCGCGGCGCGCGCGCCGCCGCGGCGTCGATCGCCGCCGCCATCGGCCCTGGCTTCAGCACCATGCCCGGCCCGCCGCCATACGGCCGGTCATCGACCGTCCGGTGCACGTCGCGCGTGTGCGCGCGCGGGTCTTGCGTACCGACCCGCACCAGCCCGCGCTCGATCGCGCGACCCAGCACCCCGAAGCCGAGCGCCTGCCGGATCATGTCCGGGAAGAGCGTGACGACTTCTATCTGCACCGGCCGGCCCGCCGCTCAGAAATCCGCGGGCCAGTCGACGATGATCGTACCCGCATCGCGGTCCACCTTCACGAGGTGCTGCGGCGTCACCGGCACCCAGTGTTCGCGCGCTCCGATCACCACCATCACCGCGTTCGCCGGCGCGTCGATGAAATGATCGACCCGCCCGAGTTCGACGCCTGCGGCGTTGCGCACCGCCAGGCCGACCAGGTCGACCCGGTAGTACTGCCGCTCGCCCGGTTCGGGCAACGCGGCACGCTCCACCTCGATCAACGCACCCGTGTGCCGCGCCGCGCCTTCGCGCGATTCGACCCCGGCCAGTCGCGCGACGTAGCGCGCACCCTGCGCCCGGATCTCGGCGACCTCATGGCTGCTGCGCGCCCCTTGCGCGGTTCGCAACCGCCACGCCCGCAACTCCAGCAGCAACCCGGGTGGGTCGGTGAACGACTCGACGTGACTGAACCCGCGCACGCCCCAGGGCGCGCCGATCCGGCCGATCTCGACCCAGTGCGCCGTATCCGTCAGGCCGCCGCTTGCTTGCGGTAACCCGCCACCAGCGTTGCCACGCGTACGGACGGCTTGGCGCCCTTGCCGACCCAGTGGTCTATGCGCGGCAGGTCGAGCTTCAGCTTCGGGTCGCCCTTGCGCGCGACCGGATTGAAGAAGCCAACCTGCTCGAGGCTCTTGCCGCCCTGGCGCTTGCGGCTGTCCGTAACCACCACGTGATAGAAAGGCGAGTTTTTCGCACCGCGCCGCGTAAGACGAATCGTGACCATAGTTCCCGTTTGCTCGCCGCCCCCGGGGGCGGCCAAAAAAGAGCGCGGATTCTACGCAAATCAGCGGCTTATAGGAAGCCCGGCGGACGGGCACCCTTGAGATTGCCGAGCATGCGCTTCAGGCGCCCGCCCTTCATGCCTTTCATCATGCGCTGCATGTCCTGGAACTGCTTGAGGAGCCGGTTGACGTCCTGCACCTGGACCCCGGCCCCGCTGGCGATCCGGCGGCGCCGGGAGCCGTCGATGAGGCCCGGCTGGCGCCTTTCCCGCCTCGTCATGGAATTGATGATGGCGATCTGGCGGCGGATGTCCTTGTCCCCCGGGGCATGGGCCGCAGCTCCCCGGGTGACCTGCTGGGGCAGCTTGTCCATCAGCGCAGCGAGGCCGCCCATCTTGAGGAGCTGTTCGAGTTGCCCTCTCAAGTCATTGAAATCAAAGCCCTTGCCTTGGGCCAATTTCTTGGCGAGCCGCTGCGCTTCATCGACATCCGCCTGCTTCTGGACCTGCTCGACGAGCGCCACGACGTCGCCCATGCCGAGGATGCGGGTCGCCATGCGCTCGGGATCGAAGGGCTCGAGTGCGTCGGGTTTTTCTCCCGTGCCGACGAACACGATCGGTTTGCCGGTGATTTCGCGCACTGACAGCGCGACGCCACCGCGCGCATCACCGTCGGCCTTGGTGAGGATCACGCCCGTCAGGTCGAGCGCGGCGCCGAAGGCGCGCGCGGCGTTGACCGCGTCCTGGCCGGCCATGGCGTCGACCACGAACAGCCGCTCATGCGAACCGGCCACGCGATCGATCTCGCGTGCTTCGTCCATCAGTTCCTGGTCGACATGCAGCCGGCCGGCCGTGTCGACGACCAGCACGTCGAAGAGGCCTCGCTTCGCCTGTTCGAGCGCCGCCGCCGCAATCTGCCCCGGGGGCGTCGCGGCATCCGCCTTCAGGTACTGAGCACCCACCTGCGCCGCGAGGCGTTCGAGCTGCAGGATGGCGGCCGGACGTCGCACGTCGGTCGAGACGAGCAACACACGCTTCTTCTTCGACTCGATGAGCCACCGGGCGAGCTTTGCGGCGGTGGTCGTCTTGCCCGCACCCTGCAGGCCGGCGAGCAGCACGACCGCC
>CAZRLI010000121.1:0-6405 GCA_964600535.1 uncultured Steroidobacteraceae bacterium
GGATGGCCGAGCACGGTGTAGGCGGCGAGCAATACGGTGAAGGTGGCCGCGAACGCGACCAGCGACAGCCGCTTGTAGGCGAGGGCGAGCACCGCCGCGATGAACAGCAGCGTGATGATGCCGCCCACCTGCGTGACGGCGAAGGCCGCCGCGGCGACCAGCAGGATCGTGATGAACACACCGAGCATCGGCCGCCTCCCGCGCTACTTGTCGATCTTCGTGATCTTCGATCCCTCGAACGTCAGGTTGTACATCAGTCCCTTGCCCGAGAAGATGAAACCGATGATGGGCTTTTTCGCCGTTTCGGTGTCGATCGAACCGCCGGCGCCGAGGGTGGCGAGCGCGACGCTGCCGTCGACTCCCGCCTTCCAGCCCTCGCTGTCCCGGAATTTCCTGAGCGCCTCGGCGGTCATGAAGAGGATGACCTCCGTGCGCGCCTGCGCGCCGAGCTGCAGGCCGATCGAGGCGGCGGCGAGGTTGTAGTAACCGACCGTCCTGCCGCCGACCAGCAGCGCGCCTTCGCCGTATTCGCCACCGATGCCCATGCCGGCCTTGATGACGCTCGGGAAGACGAGCACGCCCTGCGCCTTGGCGGCGAGTTCCGCGCCGGCCGAAGTGTGCCTGGCGAGCTCCGCGCGCGCCTCCTGCACCTTCGCGTCGAGCTCGACCCGCGAGTCGGCGCGGGCCAGGGGCGCCGCGAGCGCGGCGAGGAACACGGCAGCGAGCAGGGTCTTCATGCGAGCAACTCCTTCACTCCGTCACGCTCTTCACGCAATTCCGCGAGTGTAGCGTCCATGCGCTTGCGGCTGAACTCGTCGATCGAGAGGCCCGGCACGATCTGGTATTCGCCGTTGCGGGTGGTGACCGGGTACGAATAGATGACACCTTCCGGGATGCCGTAGCTGCCGTCCGACGGCACCGCCATGCTGAGCCAGTCACCGGCAGCCGAGCCGCGGAACCAGTCGCGTACGTGGTCGATCGCGGCCGACGCGGCCGACGCCGCGGACGAGGCACCGCGCGCCTTGATGATCGCTGCGCCGCGCTGCTGCACGACCGGGATGAAGCTGCCCTCGAGCCAGGCCTGGTCGACGAGCGACCGGGCCGGCTGGCCGGCGACCAGCGCGTGCGACACGTCCGGATACTGCGTCGCCGAATGGTTGCCCCAGATGATCATGCGCTGGATCGCATTCACGTGCGTGCCGGTCTTGTCCGCGAGCTGCGAGAGCGCGCGGTTGTGATCGAGGCGCGTCATCGCGGTGAAGTTGCGCGGATTGAGGTCCCTGGCATTGGCGCGCGCGATCAGCGCGTTGGTGTTCGCCGGGTTGCCGACGACCAGCACCTTCACGTTGCGATCGGCGGCTTCGTTGAGCGCCTTGCCCTGCGCCGAGAAGATCTGCGCATTCGCCAGCAGCAGGTCCTTTCTCTCCATGCCCGGGCCGCGCGGACGCGCGCCGACGAGCAGCGCGGCGTGGCAGTCGCGGAATGCGACCTTCGCGTCATCGGTCGCGACGATCTTCTGCAGCGTGGGGAACGCGCAGTCCGCCAGCTCCATCACGACGCCCTGCAGCTGCGGCAGCGCCGGCGTGATTTCGAGGAGATGCAGGTTGACGGGCTGGTCGGCGCCGAAGAGGGCACCGGAAGCGACACGGAAGGCGAGGGCATAGCCGATCTGGCCGGCGGCGCCGGTGATCGCGACATTCAGGGCAGTTTTCATGAGGGCTCCGCGGAAAGGGGCGTAGATTCTACAGAAATCAAGCAGTTACGGTAATAGCTGCGACCGCGGTCGCCAGCGGTGCAGAAATATTTCATGGGGGGTGTTGACACTGAACTAGTGTTGTAGTTATATATAACACCAAGACGAAGGCCGATTGCAGGGTGCAACGGCCAGGACAGTAAACCAAAGGAGACGGACATGAGCACTTCAACCCACAACCTCTCGGTGGCCATCGGCGCTGCGGTGATCGCGATCGTCCTGACGGTAGCCTCCAGCCTCACCTTCGTGAGCTCGACCAGCGTGGCCCGCATCGCGGTGGACGCGCCCCAGGCCATTCACCTGGCCGTGGGCAAGTAAGGCGTTCTGCTAGATTAGCCCTCTAGAGCACGGCAACCGCCATGCCACAGGAGTTCTCGGGCAGCATGGATCCGCAGTGGGATGACAGCCAGCCGATCTATCGCCAGCTGCGCGATCGCGTGGTGGCGATGATCCTGGAAGGCGTCCTGAAGGAGGGCGATCCGCTGCCCTCGGTGCGGAATGTGGCGGCCGAGTTTCGCCTGAACCCGCTGACCGTATTGAAGGGCTACCAGCAGCTCGTCGACGAGCTGCTCGTGGAGAAGCGCCGGGGCCGCGGCATGTACGTCAATGCCGGTGCGCGCAAGGCGCTGATGAAGGACGAGCGGCAGCGCTTCATCGAGGACGAGTGGCCGAAGGTCTACGCGACGATCCAGCGCCTCGGGCTTTCCACCGAGGAACTGTTCGCGAAGACTCCCGCTCCGACCCAGACGCTGTCACCCGCAGGGAATGACGATGACCAGCACGAGTGACACCCCCGTGATCGTGGCGCGCGGACTCGCCAAGTCCTACGGCAAGCTGCGCGCCCTCGATGGCGTCAGCTTCACGGTGGGCGCGGGCCGCATCGTGGGCCTCATTGGCCCCAACGGCGCCGGCAAGACCACCGCGCTCAAGGCGATCCTCGGACTCGCGCAGTTCGAGGGCGAACTCTCGGTACTGGGACGCAACCCGTCCACGGCCCGCGACGCGCTGATGCACGACGTGTGCTTCATCGCCGACGTCGCGGTGCTGCCGAAATGGCTGCGCGTCTCCCAGGCACTCGACTACGTCGCCGGCGTGCATCCGCGCTTCGAGCGCTCGCGCGCCGAGGCTTTCCTCAAGACGACCGACATCAAGTTCAAGAGCCGCGTGCGCGAGCTCTCCAAGGGCATGGTCACGCAGCTGCATCTCGCGCTGATCCTCGCGATCGATGCGCGCCTGCTCGTGCTCGATGAGCCGACGCTCGGCCTCGACCTGCTCTTCCGGCGGCAGTTCTACGACACGCTGCTGAACGACTATTTCGACAAGGACCGCACCATCCTGCTGACGACGCACCAGGTCGAGGAGATCGAGAACCTGCTGACCGACGTCATCTTCATCCAGCACGGCAAGGTCGTGCTCGACAGCGCCGTCGACAGCCTCGGCGAGCGCTATCGGCAGGTGGTGTGCGCGCCCGACCAGCTCGAGCGCGCGCGTGCGCTCCAGCCCTTCTATTCGCGCGAGGTCTTCGGCCGCACCGCGCTGTTCTTCGAAGGCCGCGCGGATGCGGAGCTTGCCCCGCTCGGCGAGCTGCGCACGCCGACCATCGCCGACCTCTTCGTCGCCAAGATGCAGGGAGCGACGCCATGAACCCGTTCCCGATACTCGTGCGCCGTGAATTCTGGGAGCACCGGGCGCTGTGGGTCGCGCCACTCACGACCGCGGTGACCCTGGTCCTGATCGCGGTCTTCGGCCACTTCGAGATGGCGACGATGACCGCGCTCAGCACCGACCAGGCGCGTGCGATCCTCGGCATCACGGTCTGGGCGATGAGCCTCGTGATCTTCCTGATCGCCGGCATCGTGCTCTCCTTCTATGCGCTCGACTGCCTGTACGCGGACCGGCGCGACCGTTCGGTGCTGTTCTGGAAGTCGCTGCCGGTGTCGGATGCGGCGACGGTGCTCGCGAAGTTCGGGGTGGTGATGCTGGTCGTGCCGCTCGGTGCGTACGTGCTCGCCGTCGCCACCGACCTCGTGGTGCGCGGCATCCTCACGCTGCGCACCGGCGCCGGCCTGATGGTGGAACATTTCCCGCTGTGGGACACGCAGGCCTGGCTGCAGACCCAGGCACTGCTCGCGACCCTGCTGGCGGCGTCGCTGTTGTGGTACGCGCCGGTGGCCGCCTACCTGCTGGTCGTCTCCGCCTGGGCGCGCCGCAATGTCATGATGTGGGCGGTGATGCTGCCGCTGTCGCTGGTGCTGATCGAGCGCCTGGCCCTGCGCAGCTCGTACATCGCCGACTTCATCACGGATCGCCTCGAGCCGGCGTTCCCGGCCATGACGGGCATCGAAGCCCAGGTACGCGCATCGCTCGTGACGATCCATCGCGACCAGGTGGTGTCGCTCCCGCGCCTCTTCGAGCAGCTCGATGCGAGCTCCGTCTTCTTCAACTGGCAGATGCTGCTGGGCCTCGTCGCCACGGCGGCGCTGCTCTACGCCGCGATCCGCCTGCGCCGCTGGCGCGACGACGGCTGATCAGCGGACCTGCGCGCCGCGCACGATCGCGGCCGCCGCGGTGCGTGCCTTGTCCCGCGCGAGCTCGAGGGTGGGGCCGCGCGCCAGCGCCACCCCCATGCGCCGATGGCCGCGCACTTCCGGCTTGCCGAACAGGCGCAGTGCCGTGTCTGGCCCGGCGAGCGCCGCCTCGATGCCTGCGTAGCGGATATCGCGGCCGTTGCCCTCGAGCAGGATCGCGCAGGAGGCCGACGGCCCGTGCTGCGCGATATTCGGGATCGGCAGGCCGAGGATTGCACGCACGTGCAGGGCGAACTGCGAGAGGTCCTGCGAGATCATCGTGACCATGCCGGTGTCGTGCGGGCGCGGCGAGACTTCGCTGAACCACACGTCGTCACCGCGCACGAAGAGCTCGACGCCGAAGATGCCGCGCCCGCCGAGCGCGTCGGTCACCCGCTGCGCGATCCGCTGCCCCCGTTCGAGCGCGCTGGCGCCCATCGGGTGCGGCTGCCAGGACTCGCGGTAGTCGCCGTCCACCTGCAGGTGGCCGATCGGGGCGCAGAACGCGGTGCCTCCCGCGTGCCGGATCGTCAGCAGCGTGATCTCGTACTCGAAATCGATGAAGCCCTCGACGATCACGCGGCCTGCACCGGCGCGCCCGCCGGACTGCGCGCATGCCCAGGCCGCGTCGATGTCGCCGCGGGTGCGCACCAGGCTCTGGCCCTTGCCCGAGCTCGACATCACGGGTTTCACGACGCAGGGCAGCCCGATGGCCGCGACGGCGTCCCGGTAGTCCTGCACCGTGTCGGCGAACCGGAAGGGGGAGGTCGCGATCCCGAGCTCCTGCGCCGCGAGGCGACGAATGCCCTCGCGGTTCATCGTGAGGTGCGCGGCGCGTGCCGTCGGGATCACGACCTGGCCGCCGGCCTCGAGCGCCACCAGCGCGGGCGTCGCAATCGCCTCGAGCTCGGGCACGACGAAGGCCGGCCGCTCGCGCTCGATGAGCGCGCGCAGCGCCTCCCCGTCGAGCATGTCGAGTACGTGCTGCCGATGGGCGACCTGCATCGCGGGTGCCCCCGCGTATCGATCGACCGCGATCACCTCGACGCCGAGGCGCTGCGCCTCGATCGCCACCTCCTTGCCGAGCTCTCCGGCGCCGAGCAGCATCAGGCGGGTGCCGGAGGCGGTATTGGGGGTGCCGAGGGTGGTCAAGGCCGGATTCCGGTCGTCATGCGGGCAGTTTGCCGGTTAGACTTTTCCGATGCACCTGTCCGCCGAGCACACAGACGGACGCCTGACGCTGCGGCTCGCCGGCGAATGGCGGGCGCGCGACATCGATGCGATCCGCGCGGAACTCTCGGCGGTGCCGCTCGGCGAGGTGCGCGAGATCGCGGTCGATGCGCGCGGCGCGGCGCGCCTGGATCTCTCGGGGGCCTGGCTGCTGCGCGAGTTCCTCGAGGACGCCACGGCCGGCGGTGCGCGCCGGGTCGGCTTCGTCGGCGAGCCGCCCGCCCAGCTCGCGCTGATCGAGCGCACGCGCGCGCAGGGCCCGCCGACCGCGCGCGAGGCGCCGCGGGGGGGTGGGGAATCGCCGGTGGCGGCGGTCGGCCGCAAGGTGCTCGCGCAATGGCGCGGCCTCGGCGACGGGCTCGACTTCCTCGGCCGGGTCACGGTGCAGGCGGGACGCGCCAGCTGGAGCCTGCGGCGGCTGCGCCCCATCTCGGTCGCCCGCCATGTCTACGACACCGGCATCACCGCGATCCCGATCGTGGCGCTGATCGCGTTCCTGATCAGCGTGATCATCGCCTACATGAGCGCCCAGCAGCTGCGCGGCTTCGGCGCGGAAGTCTACGTCGTCGATCTCGTCACGATCGGCGTGCTGCGCGAGCTCGGCGTGCTGCTCACCGCGATCATCGTCGCCGGCCGCTCCGGCAGCGCGTTCGCGGCCGAGATCGGCGCGATGAAGCTCAACGAGGAAGTCGACGCGCTGACCGCAACCGGGATCGAGCCGATCGAGGTGCTGGTGCTGCCGCGGGTGCTCGGTCTCATGATCGCGCTGCCGCTCCTGACGGTCATCGCCGACGGCGTCGGCCTCGCGGGTGGCGCGCTCCTGTGCAAGTGGCTGCTCGACATGCCGATCATCCA
>CAZRLI010000122.1:0-6403 GCA_964600535.1 uncultured Steroidobacteraceae bacterium
GGGCACCCGCGTGACGCGCGTCACAGACACGATCCCACCCTGCTCAATCAAGGCCCGCGAACCCCCGGTCACTCGTCGACGATACGTACCTGCGAACACTAGCATCGGGGGGGCCGAAGTCCGAGTGCCCGATCACAGTTCCCCGTGCCGCATTCTGTCTCGTGAGCGCGATCCTAAGGTAAGTCGCGGAAACTCGCATGCTAAAGTCGATCGATGGCCCGCCCCGCCGTCTCCTTCGTCTGCAATGCCTGTGCCGCCGAAACCCTCAAGTGGCAGGGCCAGTGCCCCCAATGTGGCGAATGGAATTCCCTCGAGCAGCGCAGCGTGCCGCGTGCGACCGCCCCGTCGCGCGCATCCGGCGCGACGGGCGGGGCAGGGGTCGCACTGCCGGCCAGGCTCGAAGCGGGCGAGGGCGTCGAACGCCTCCCGACCGGGCTGGCCGAGCTCGATCGGGTGCTCGGCGGCGGTCTCGTGCCGGGCTCGGTGAGCCTGATCGGCGGCGATCCGGGCATCGGCAAGTCGACGCTGCTGCTGCAGGCGGCGGCGAGCGCCGCGCCGGGTCGCGCGATGCTGTACGCCACGGGCGAGGAGTCGCTGGCGCAGGTGTCGATGCGGGCGCGGCGCCTCGGGCTCGCCAGCGCAGGGCTGACCGTGCTGGCGGAAACCGACCTCGAGGCCATCCTCGATGCAGCCCGCCATGCCGGCGTCGCGCTGCTCATCGTGGATTCGATCCAGACGGTGCAATTCACCGGCCTCGGCGCGAGCGCGGGCGCCGTGACCCAGCTCAAGGAATGCACCGCGCAGCTGGTGCGCTTCGCCAAGACGAGCGGCATCGCGGTCGTCATCATCGGCCACGTCACCAAGGAAGGCGCCATCGCGGGACCGCGCGTGCTCGAGCACCTGGTCGACGCGGTGCTCTATTTCGAGAGCGAGGCGGGCAGCCGCTACCGCATCGTGCGGGCGGTGAAGAATCGCTTCGGCGCGGTCAACGAGCTCGCCTTCTTCGTGATGGCCGAGGAAGGCCTGAAGGAAGTCCGCAATCCATCGGCGATTTTCCTGGCCCGTGCGGCGGAACCGGCGCCGGGCTCGATCGTCATGGTGGCGCGGGACAGCGGTCGACCGCTGCTGATCGAATTGCAGGCGCTCGTCGACCGGATGCGCTTCGGTGCGCCCCGTCGCGTTGCCCAGGGCCTCGACGCCAATCGCCTCGCGATGCTGCTGGCGATCCTCAGCCGGCACGCGGGCGTATCCCTGCAGGAACACGACGTTTTCGCCAACGTCGTCGGCGGCCTCAGCCTCGGCGAGACGGCCACCGACCTGCCGCTCGTCCTCGCGCTCACCTCGAGCCTGCGCGACCGGGCGCTGCCCCAGTCGCTCGTGGCATTCGGCGAGGTGGGGCTCACGGGCGAAGTCCGGCCGGTGGCCTATGGCGAGGAACGACTGCGCGAGGCGGCGAAGCAGGGTTTCAGGGCCGCGGTCATCCCGCAGGGCAATGTGCCGCGCAAGCCGATCGAGGGCCTGGCGGTGCGCGGGGTCTCGCGGGTCGCCGAGGCGCTTGCGGCCGCGGACGCGGGATAGGTATCCGCGGCGGCGGGGCGGGAGGCGCGGCCCATCCGTGCCCCGCGCTATCCAGCCGCGCCCGCCGCCGCTCGTCACAGCGTGCTGGTCCGGCGCGCACGGCTCGCCGATAGTCTCCCCAGAACCGCAGTAGGGAGACCGATATGCCTCGATGGATCAAGCGGCTGGCGGCCGCGCTCGCAATCATGGTCGCCGTGGGGCTGGCAGTACTCGCGGTCGCGATCAGCCATGATGCGCCCTGCGGCGCGCAGGCCCCGGCCGCCGCGAGCGGTGCGACGATGAAGGCGGTCGTGCGGCGTTGCTACGGGCCGCCCGACGTGCTTGCCGTGGAAGGCGTCGGACGCCCGGATCTGCCGGACGACCGCATGCTCGTGAGGGTGCATGCGGCGGGCCTCAATCCCCTCGACTGGCACCGCTTGCGGGGCACGCCCTACCTGATGCGCCTCGGTGAAGGCCTCGGGGCGCCGCAGGACGTGCGCATGGGCATCGACTTCGCCGGCACCGTGCTGGCGGTCGGCAAGGGCGTCACGAAATTCAAGCCGGGTGACGAGGTCTTCGGCGGCCGCAGCGGTGCGCTGGCGCAGTACGTGGCGGTCCGCGAGCAGGGCACCATCGCGATCAAGCCCGCGAACATCAGCTTCGAACAGGCCGGTGGCGCCTACGTCGCGGGCATCACGGCCCTGCAGGCGCTGCGCGACCGCGCCGGGGTACGGCCGGGCCAGAAGGTCCTGGTCAACGGCGCCTCCGGCGGGGTCGGCACGTTCGCCGTGCAGGTCGCGAAGTGGCTCGGGGCCGAAGTCACGGCGGTCTGCAGCACGCGCAACCTGGATCTCGTGCGTTCGCTCGGCGCCGATCACGTCATCGATTACACGACCACGGATTTCACGCAGGGAGCCGCGCGCTATGACGTCATCATGGACAACGTGGCCAACCGGTCCATCCACGACATCCGCCGGGTGCTGGCGCCCACGGGCAAGTACATCCTGATCGGTGGCGGCGGGCCCGACGCCAATCCGTGGTTTGGTGCATTCCTGGCACCCTTGAAGGCGTTCGTCGTTTCCTGGTTCGTGGACCAGGACATGGGGTTCTTCATCTCGGCTGCGAATACCGCGGACGTCGAGACCCTGGCCCGGCTGATGGCCGAGGGCCGGGTCAGGCCGGTGGTCGACCGCACGTATCCGCTTGCGGAAGTCGCGCAGGCGATGCGCTACCTCGAGGCCGGCCGCGCGCGCGGCAAGGTGGTCGTGCTGCCCGGCCGGGATCGACCTACATCTGCCGGAACAGGTGCAGGTAGCCGCGACTGACGGGCAGGGTTTCCTCGCGGCCCTTGAGATGGATCAGCGCGGTGTCGTGATCGCGGTGCACATGGCTGATGGCGCGCAGGTTGACGATCGCCGAGCGGTGGACCTGCGCGAACTGATCCGGGTCGAGCTGGCCGATGAGTTCCTTGAGCGGCGTGCGCACGATGGCCTGCGCCGCCCGGCCTTCCTCGTCACGCCAGGCGACGCGCGTGTACTTCGTGTCCGCGCGCAGGAAATCGATGTCATCGACGGGGATCAGCCGCAGCGTCTGCCCGACCTGGGCGCGCATCCAGCGCAGCGGTGCCGGCCCGCCTTCGAGGCGCGCCAACTGCCGCGCGAGCTGCTGCAGGAGCGCATCGGCGAGCAACGCCGGCTGCGCGGCCGCGATCCGCTCCTGCAGGCGCGTCACCGTCGCGGCGAGCCGTTCGCGCTCCACCGGCTTGACGAGGTAGTCGAGCGCGCCCTGTGCGAAAGCCTGGACCGCGTAGTGATCGAAGGCCGTCACGAAGACGACGTGCGCCTGTCTGCCGATATGCCGGGCCGCCTCGACGCCCGAGAGTCCCGGCATGTGCACATCGAGGAAGCAGACGTCCGGGTGTTTCGCGTCGAACAAGCGGATTGCCTCGCGGCCGTTGCGCGCCTCGGCCACGATCTCGAGCTCGGGCCAGGCGCCCGCGAGCTGGCGCGCGAGCGACTCCCGCAGCAGTGGCTCGTCGTCGGCGACCAGCGCGGTCGGGCGGCGCGCCGTCACGACGGTACCGCCCGTGCGGGAAACTGCGCGACGGCGACCACGCCGCGCGGTTCGCGTGCGCGCACCGCCAGGGAGGCCGACTCGCCGAAGATCAGGGCCAGCCGCTCGCGCAGCGCCGCAAGCCCGGTGCCGAGGCCCTGACCCGCCGGCCGCAGGCCGACGCCATCATCGGACACGACGATGCGGCAGCGCCCGGCCGCGCAGCGGACCTCGACCTCGATCAGGCCGCCGTCCTCGGCCGGATCGATGCCGTGGCGCACCGCATTCTCGACCAGCGAAAGCAGCGTCATCGGCGGGCAGCGCAGGGTGCGTGCCGCATCGTCGACCTGCAGGCTGAAGCGCAGGCGGTCCGGCATGCGCAGGCGCATGAGCTCGAGGTAGGCGCGCACGAGCTCGAGCTCGTGGCCGATGGTGGTCGACGTTTCGTCGAGCCGTGGCACGGCCGCGCGCAGGTAGGCGACCAGGTGCCGCAGGACCTCGGGGGCCCGCGGCGAACCGCCCTCGACCAATGCCTGCACGTTGGCGAGGGTATTGAAGAGGAAATGCGGCGCCACCTGCGCCTGCAGCAGGCCCAGGCGCGCATCGAGCGCGTGGCGTTGCATCTCGCTGCGGGCCAGGTCGAGCGCCAGGGCCTGCTCCCGCGCGAGCGCCTCCTTCTGCCGCACCAGGGCGCCGAGCGCGACCCACGGGGAGATCAGCAGGCCGAATCCGGTGAGGGTACCGAATCCCGCAACCCGCTCCCGATCCGTCCAGAAGGGCGGTGCGCCGGGCTCCGTCGAGCCGATCCACAGGGCGAGCGTCACGACCGGCACGCAGGCGGCGACCGCCACGACCTGGAGCACCCAGCGTGGCAGCCAGCGCGGCGGATGTCGCGGCCATTGCTCGAAGAGGCCGAACACGGCCATCTGCACGAAGCCGAGCGCGATGAACCGGACGACGGCGGACCCCCAGCCGGACGTCCAACCGAGACCGAACAGCGCGCCCCAGAAGAACGCGAAGCACAGCGTGAAGGCGACCCGCTTCCCGTTGAAGGCAAGCGCGAGGCCCTGCGGCGTGCGAGTGACGCTGGGGGACATGCGGCGAGGATAGTCGAGTCCGGCGCTCGTGGGCGGCATCGGCCGGGATGCTGCGACGGACGGCGCGCAGTCGGCGGCGGGATGCGCAATGGGCCGATCGGCAGCGACTATGGCCGCGTGCGCACGCGCACGGTCCTGATCGCATTGTCCTGGATCTGCAGCACCTCGATCCGGTAGCGGTCGAGTTCGAGCGCGGTACCGGCGTCGGGGATCGTCTCGAGGCGCTCGAGCAGCAGGCCATTGAGGGTCTTGGGGCCATCGGTCGGCAGCTGCCACGCGAGCGCGCGGTTGAGCGCGCGGATCGTCGCGCCCGCGTTGACGATATAGACGCCCGGTGATTCGACGTGGACATCCTTGTGCACGATGGTCGCGCTGTCGTTGGTGAACTCGCCGACGATCTCCTCGAGGATGTCCTCGAGGGTGACGAGGCCCTCGATGTCGCCGTACTCGTCGACGACGAAGCCGATGCGCCGGCGGTTGCGCTGGAACTGCGCGAGCTGCACCGTCAGCGGCGTGCCTTCCGGCACGTAGTAGGGCTCGCGGCCGGCCGCGAGTTCCTCGAACTTCCCGCGGTCGAGGGTGCCGCGCGCGAGTTCCTGGGCCACGCGTTTCATGTGCAGCAGCCCGACCAGTTCGTCGAGTTCGCCGCGATAGACCGGCAGGCGGGTGTGCGGTGTCTGGCGGATCTGTTCGAGGATGTCGTCCCAGTCGTCCTCGAGGTCGATGCCGGCGATGTCCTGGCGGGGCACCATGATGTCGTTCACGGTGACCCGCTCGAGATCGAGGATCGACAGCAGCATCTGGCGGTGGCGCTGCGGTATCACCGTGCCGGTCTCCGCCACGACGGTGCGCAGCTCATCGGCGGACAGTGTCTGTCCGCTGCGGCCCGACCTCGCCACGCCGAAGATCCGCAGGAACCCGTAGGCGAGCTGGTTGGCGAGCCACAGTACGGGGCGCGTGACCGCGACCAGTGCCCGATAGATGAACGTGCTCGACAGGGCGACGGATTCGGCGTGCAGCGCCGCGTAGATCTTCGGCGCGAGCTCGCAGAACACGATCATCACCACCGTCAGCGCGGCGCCCGCCACCGGCAGTGCAAGCTCATAGCCCGAGCGCTGCGCGAGGATGGTGGCGATCTGCGAGGCGAAGACGCTCGCCGCGGCCAGGATCACGAGGTTCACCCCGAGCCAGTCGTCGGGCTTCGCGAGCAGCGCGTCCAGTGCGCGCGCCGTGCGCTGGCCCGCCGCCGCGCGGTGCTTCACGCGGTAACGGTTGACCGAGAGCATTGCGACCTCGGTTCCCGACGAGAATGCGATCACGATCAGCAGCGCGACGAGCGCCATGGCGAGCACGGCCGTGGGTGCGGTGTCCATGGCGGCTAGGATAGGGCGTGGCGCGCGATCGGGCACCTCCGCGGGCGGTCGCGTAAAATGGCCGCCATGTTCGACAACCTGACCGCGCGACTGTCCCGCACCGTGGACGCCCTCCGGGGCCGCGGACGCATCACTGACGACAACATCGCCGAGACCTTGCGCGAGGTGCGCATGGCGCTGCTCGAGGCGGACGTCGCGCTGCCGGTCGTCAAGCAGTTCATCGAGAACGTGCGGGCGAAGGCGCTCGGCAACGAGGTGCAGCAGAGCCTCACGCCGGGGCAGGCGTTCGTCGGCATCCTGCATCGGGAACTCGTCATCCTGATG
>CAZRLI010000123.1:0-6350 GCA_964600535.1 uncultured Steroidobacteraceae bacterium
TGACCCGGGCGGGACCCGGCACCAAGCTCGTCTGCCTCGGCAACATCGCGCAGATCGACACGCCCTACCTCACCGAGACGACCTCCGGGCTCACCTATGTCGTGAACCGCTTCCGCGGCTGGGACCACGCAGGGCACATCACGCTCGTCCGGGGCGAACGATCGAGGCTCGCGGACCACGCCTCCGAGATACTTTGAGGTCGGCTGCCCTGAACCAACACCCGGGCCCGGGGTCGAACGACGCATGAAGCGGGTCTGGTTCCTGACGGTTTGCTGCGCGATGACGATGGCCACGGCCATCGCCGCCCCGGGCGGCAACGAACTGCCGGACATGGGCAATCCGGTGGACGCCATCATCACGCGCGGCGACGAGTACCGCATCGGCCTCACGGTCATGCGCCAGCTGCGCGAACAGGGCCAGATCCTCGAGGATCCCGAGATCAGCGAGTACATCCAGGCGCTCGGCTCGCGCATCGCGGCGCAGGCGTCCGATGACGGCGAGCGGTTCACCTTCTTCGTGGTGCGCGACCCGGCGATCAACGCCTTTGCACTGCCCGGCGGGTTCATCGGCGTCAACCAGGGCCTGCTGCTCGCGACGCGGAGCGAGTCCGAGCTCGCGGGCGTGCTGGCCCACGAGATCGCCCACGTGACCCAGCGCCACATCGCGCGCAGCATCCGCGCGGCCAGCCGGCAGAGCCTCGCGACCACCGCGATGGTGATTGCCGGCATCCTGCTCGGTGCGATGGGCGGTGGTGACGCGGCGCAGGCCGCGATTGCGGTCGCGCAGGGGACCGCTGCGCAGCAGCAGATCAATTACACGCGCTCGAACGAACAGGAAGCCGACCGGATCGGCATCTCCTACCTCGCGTCGGCGGGATTCGATCCGAATGCGATGGCGAGTTTCTTCGAGACGATGAACCGGCACGTCGGGCTCGCGGGGCAGAACATCCCCGAGTTCATCCTGTCCCACCCGGTCACGACGAACCGCATCGCCGAAGCCCGTGACCGTGCCAAGGACTATCCGGTCCCGAAGGCGCAGCCCGAAGTTCCCTACCTGCTCGCGCGCGAGCGGACCCGCGTCGTCGGCGCCGAATCCGACAACGACCTGCGCGGCTATTACGAGGGCCAGGTGGCCGAGGGCCACACCGGCGTCGGCGAGAAATACGGCGAGGCGCTCACCGAACTGGGCCACGGCGATTCCACGGACGCCGTGGCGGTGCTCTACGACCTGCACAAGCGTTACGACGGCAACCCGACGATCGCCGCGGCGCTGGGCCAGGCCCAGTTGTCCGCCGGTGCCACGGACGCGGCGCTCGCGACTTTCGCCGACGCGCTGCGCCTTTCGCCGCGCAACGTGCCGCTCACGGTCCGCTATGCGGAGGCACTGATGCGCGTCGGCCGCGCGCGCGAGGCGCACGTGCTGCTGCTCGACCTGTTCAACAACGTGGCCCCGACGCCCGAACAGATCCGCCTCACGGCGCTCGCCGCCAGCGCGGCGGGCGACACCGGCGATGCCTACTACTACATGAGCGAGTACCACATCGCGAGTGGCAACCTGCCGCTCTCGGTCCAGCAACTCGAGCTCGCCCTTGCCGCGCCCAACCTGACCGGCGTGCAGCGCCAGCGGTTCCAGGCGCGCCTCGACGAGGTGCGGGAGGCCATGGACCGCGACCGCAAGCGCAGGCCCCAAGCCGGGTCAGGCAGCCCGCAGGGAGCGTCGCGGGGCTGAGGCCGGGCCGCGCATCCAGCTGGTATCATTGGCGCATGCTCTTTCGCGTTTCCGTCGCACTCGCGACCGTCCTGCTCGGCGCCTGCAGCTCCCAGCCCCTCAAGCCGGATCCCCGCGATCCACTCGAGCGATTCAACCGTTCCGTGTACACCCTGAACGAGGGACTCGATCGCGCGATCGCGCGCCCGGCGGCGCGCGCCTACCGCAAGGTGACGCCGTCGTTCGTGCAGACGGGCGTCAGCAATTTCTGGAGCAACGTCAATTACCCGTCGACGATCGTCAACCAGTTCCTGCAGGGCAAGCCGCGCGCGGGCTTCAGCGACCTGGCGCGTTTCCTGCTGAACACCGTTGCCGGGGCCGGCGGCCTGCTCGACCCGGCGACCGCCGCGGGCCTCGACCGCAACGACGAGGACTTCGGGCAGACGCTCGGCAAGTGGGGCGTGCCCGCGGGCCCCTACCTGATGCTGCCGGTCCTCGGTCCCTCGACGATCCGCGACGGCACCGCGAAGCTTGCCGACCGCCAGGTCGATCCGGTCGGTTACGTCGATGACCGGGCGTGGCGCTATGGCCTCGATGCCTTCCGGCTGCTCGATCGGCGCGCGCGACTGCTGCCCGTCACCGACACGCTGCAGGATGTCTACGATCCGTACGGCTTCGTGCGCAGCGCGTACCTGCAGCAGCGCGACTACGCCGTCCATGACGGCAACGTGGCGGTTGCGCCGGCGGACGAAGGCATCGAGATCGAGGAAGACGAAGCGCCGCCCCCGGCGGGTGCGGCGCCTGCGCCCGGGACCCGGCCCTAGGCAAGCCCTGCGCTGCTTGCACGGAGCGCGTCATGCATGGCCGCTCCGGATGCAGCCTGTGCCGGGTTTCCGTGGCCGGGGCTCAGACCCCGGATTCCAGCAGCTCCCCGACCTCGCTGATTTCCGCGATGGCGCGCACACGCTCCGGCAGGCCCTCGAAGCGCAGGTGCCCGCCGGCCCGGTGCACGGTCGCCAGCCAGTCGAGCAGCACGGCGACCGCGGCGCTGTTGGCGACGTCGAGCCCGCTGCAATCGACGATCCAGTCGCGCGCGCCGTCGCGGATGAACCACGCGAGGCCCGCCTGGTGCGCGACACAGGCCGTGCTGAAATCGAGCCCGCCGCGCAGCGCGAGTCGACCCGGCGCGACTTCGACCAGCTGGATCACGCGGCCTTCTTCTGCACCGCGGGACCGTCGCCCTTCTCCAGCCGCTCGATCACCGCGTCGAGCCCCTTCTGGTCGATTTCCGCGCCGAAGTCGTCGCGGAAACTCTTCACGTAGCTGATGCCCTCGATCGTGACATCCCAGGCCTTCCAGCCGGCGTCGGTCTTGCGCAGGCTGTAGTTGACCGGCACCCGGTCGCCATTGCTGCGCTTGACCTCGGTACGGACCGTGGCGCGCATGCCGTCCGGGGCGATCTGCGCCGGAAACACCTTGAGCCGCTCGCCCGTGAACTCGGCGAGTGCCGATCCGTAGTTGCGCACCAGCGACTGGTAGAAGCCCTTGATGAAGCGCTCGCGCTGCGTGGCCGTCGCGGTGCGCCAGTGAGTGCCGAGCACCAGACGCGCCGCGTACTGCGAGTCGAAGTTCGGCAACAGCACCTCGTCGACGAGCTGCTCCACCTTCCCCGGGTCCTTGCGGTATTCGGCCCGGTGGGCGTCGAGCTCCTTCAGCATCGCCTGCGCCGACGACTCGATCAGCTGCCCGGGCCCGCTCGTGTCCACGGGATCGGCCGCACGCAGCGGCAGCGACAGGATCGCGGCGGCCGCCGTCGCGGCCAGCAGGATCGGTAATCGGCTCATGGCTTCTGCTCCTCCTTGGCCGCGGGTGCGGCGGCGCTGCCGCGGCTCGCGAAATTCGCGAAGAACTTGTTCACCAGGTTCTCCAGCACGATCGCCGATTGCGTGAACTCGATCGTGCTGCCGGCGTGCAGGTAGGTGTCCGACCCGCCCGGCCCGATGCCGACATACTTGCCGCCCAGCAGTCCCGCCGTCTGGATGCTGGCGTCACTGTCGTCCGGGATCTTGTCGTACTGGTCCTCGATGTCGAGGGTGACGACTGCCTTGAAATCACTCGGGTCGAAGCTGATGCCGGTGACGCGGCCGATGCGCACGCCCGCGAGCGTCACCGGCGAGCCGGTCTTGAGGTCGCCGACGTTGTCGAAACGTGCGGTCACGCGGTAACCGGAGGCGCCGCCCACCTGCACGCCGCTGCCGGGCAGCTGGGTCGTGAGGAAGAACAGCGCGGCGAATCCGAGCAGCACGAACAGGCCGGTGCCGATTTCAAGTGCGCGATTGGGACGCATGGTATCGAACCTTCTAGAGGAATGCGGCGGTGAGGATGTAGTCGAGCAACAACGTGAGCACGGACGACGTCACCACGGTGCGCGTCGTCGCGAGCCCGACACCCGCGGCGGTCGGTTCGGTATGGTAGCCCTCGTGCACGGCAATCAGGCTGCATGCAGTACCGAATATCACGCTCTTGATGAATCCCTCCTGAACATCGTTCAGCTGCACGGCGCCCTGCATCTGCGACCAGAAGGCACCCGCATCGACGTCCATCAGCTGCACGCCGACGAGTTGCGCGCCGAACAGGCCCACGAGGTTGAAGATCGCGACCAGCAGCGGCATGGCGATCACGCCGCCGATGAAGCGCGGCGCGACGATGCGCTGCATCGGGTCGACGGCCATCATCTGCATGGCGGTGAGCTGGTCGGTGGCACGCATCAGGCCGATTTCCGAAGTCAGCGCCGTGCCCGCGCGGCCGGCGAACAGCAGCGCGGTGACGACCGGCCCGAGTTCCTTGAGGAGACCGAGCGCTGCCGCGACACCGAGCGCATCCTCCGAACCGAAACGCTGCAGCAGGTCGAAGCCCTGCAGGCCGAGCACCATGCCGACGAACAGCCCGCACAGCATGATGATGATCAGCGAGCGCGCGCCCGCATTGTAGACCTGGTGCACGATCAGCCGCGGACGCGCCAGTGCCGGCAGGCACTGCACCAGCACCGCGCCGAAGAAGACACCGACCGCGCCGACGCGCCGCAACGCACCGAGCAGCAGGCCATCGCGGGAGCCAGCGCTCATCGTGTACCGCCGCGCGCCGCGTGCCGGCCCGTGCCGAGCAACTGGTCGCGGTAGTCCGGTGCCGGGTAATGGAAGGGAACCGGGCCGTCGGCGACCCCGTCGAGGAACTGGCGCACCACCTCGGAGTCGCTGCGATGCAGCTCCTCTGGGCTGCCCGAGGCGACGCAGCGGCCCTGCGACAGCAGGTAACTGTCGTCGGCGATCGCGGCCAGCTCGTGCACGTCGTGCGACACGACGATGCTGGTGATGCCGAGCACGCGATTCATCTGCCGGATGAGGCGCACGATCACGCCCATCGAGATCGGGTCGAGGCCGACGAAGGGTTCGTCATAGATCAGGAGCTCGGGGTCGAGTACCACGGCGCGCGCCAGCGCCACGCGCCGTGCCATGCCGCCGGAGAGCTCGCTCGGCATCATGCGGGCCGCACCGCGCAGGCCGACGGCGTGCAGTTTCGTCAACACGAGCTCGCGAACCAGGGGTTCGGACAGATCGGTGTGCTCGCGTACCGGGAAGGCGACGTTCTCGAATACATCGAGATCGGTCAGCAGGGCACCGTTCTGGAACAGCATCCCCGTGCGCCGGCGCAACGCGTACAGCTCGCGCTGGCGCAGGGTGGCGACGCGCTGGCCCCAGACGCTCACTTCGCCGGAGCCCGGCGCCACCTGCCCGGTGATCAGCCGCAGCAGGGTTGTCTTGCCGGTGCCGCTCGGGCCCATGATGGCCGTGACCCGGCCGCGCCGCGCGACGACGTCGAGCCCCGCGAATATCTCGCGCCGGCCGACGGCGTAGTGCACGCCCTTCACTTCGACCACCGCGTCGTCGGCCTGCGCCGACGCAGCTGTCGGGCGATGCATATCGGTCACGCGATCGAGGCGCCGCAGCCGCTCAGGCGGCATCGGCCTCCTGTGCAGCGGCGTAGCGGCCGGTGGTCGCGAGGCTGTTGAGGCGGGCGCGCTTGGCGAATTCCTTCTGCCCGGCCGCGTATGCCGCCGGCCTGCCCCCCCAGGCCTTGAGCGCCGTGTCCTGCAGCGCCCGCCCATAGCTGAACGTGAGGCTCCACGGCAACGGCCCGAGCTTGTTCATCAGCGACAGGTGCAGCGTCGCCTCCGGCGAGCTCTGGCCGCCCGAAAGGAACGCGATGCCGGGCACCGCCGCAGGCACGTGGCGCTTCAGCGTGCGCACGGTCGCCTCCGCCACCTGTTCGGGGCCGGCGCGGTTCGCCGCCTTCTTGCCGGAGATCACCATGTTGGGCTTCAGCACCATGCCTTCGAGGTGGATGCGATGGAGCGCGAGCTGGTTGAACACCTCGGCGAGCACCGCATTCGTGACTTCTTCGCAGCGCTCGATCGAATGCCCCCCGTCCATCAGTACTTCGGGTTCGACAATCGGGACGATCTGTTGTTCCTGGCACAGCGCCGCATAGCGCGCCAGCGCGTGGGCATTGGCCTCGATGCCGAAGCGCGACGGAATGCCGTCGGCGATGTCGATCACCGCGCGCCACTGGGCAAAGCGCGCGCC
>CAZRLI010000124.1:0-6336 GCA_964600535.1 uncultured Steroidobacteraceae bacterium
CGTGCTCGATGGCTTCGCGAACGCCGCCGAATCGCTCGCCGGCCGCGCGCTCGGCGCGCGCGACCGCGAGCGCGTCGCAGCGATCGTGCGCGAATGCCTCGCCTGGACGCTGCTGCTGGCGCTGGCGATCGCGCTCCTCTACGCGCTGGCAGGACCACTCGCGATCCGCATCGTCACGAGCGTTCCCTCGGTGATCGAGGCCGCGCATAGGTATTTGCCGTGGATGGTGCTTTCCCCGCTCGTTTGCGCGTGGGCATTCCTCTACGATGGGGTCTGCGTCGGCGCACGGCGCGCCGGGGCGATGTTCGGCGTGTTGCTGGTGGCGGTCGTCGCCGTGTTCCTGCCCGTATGGTGGCTCACGCGCGGCTTCGGCAACCACGGGCTGTGGTTCGCTTTCACCGTTTTCAATGCCGCGCGCGGCCTGCAGCAGCACCTGATTTTCCGGGGCTGGATGCGCCGCGGCAGCCTGCTGGAGGTCCGATGAGTTCGATTTTGCAGCGCGATCATCGCAGCGTGATGGGTCGCATCCTCTACACCAGCCGCAAGCCCGAGCGGCTCGGGCAGGAACGCGGCCGCGAGTATTTCCGCATCGATACGCACGCGAGCGGCGCGCGCACGGTCACCGCCCATTGCGAGATCGACGATCGCCCGAGCGTGATGCGCGACATCACCTACGCGCTCGACGCCGACTGGATGCCGACCGACTGTTTCGTGCGCATTTCGGTCGGCGACCGGTTCACTGGCTCCGGCTGGTTCCGCTTCGCGCCGACGCAGGCCGAGTGCGAGACCTGGACCGCGGCCGAGGGGCGGGTCAGCCAGACCATGTCGCTCGCGACGCCGCTCGTGACCTTCCAGAACCATGCCATCGCCTGCGACGCCTGGCACCTGAGGCTGATCGACCGGGCCCGCCCGGGGGTCGTGCAGCGCATCCACCCCATGCTGCTCTCCTCCCCCGACCATCGCGGCGCGACGGGCCCGATGCTGCACTCGATCGGCGTCAACATCGTCTATGTCGGCCCGGAAAGGGTGACCGTGGGGGCCGGCAGCTTCGACGCCTGGCACTTCCAGTTCGTCGCGAACGCCGAATTGCCCGAAGAGCACCCGCCCTACGACGTCTGGTGCTCGGCCGACGGTGAGTTCCTGTTCCTCAAGGGCGGCGTCGCCGGCTACATGCAGACCTGGTACGAGCTGGTGGAGCTCGCCCGGTCGTGACACGGGTCGCATGTCGCGCGAATGCGACGTGGACAATCTGTCGGCAAGGTTTACAATCCCCTCGCAAGGGAATCCAGAAGTTGGCCTAACTCGCGGATTCAGCGCAGGTTCAGGAAAGTGGTCCGAGACTTGCTGCGATTGGGCAGTGGCAGCGAAGCATCCGGGTGATGCGAGGAGCGCACAACGGTTTACCGATAAAAAGTCGAGGCAGTCGGCGCGGGCACGGGTCCAGACGGCGGTAAATATTGCCGCTATCGGGAGCGACGAAGAGCGTGAACTGACACGCGGGCCTTTAAGCATTGGCCGGGGCATGGCCCCGACGTTCCAGCCGTAAATGATTAAGTCCGTGTAGACGCCGCCCATTGCGCGCGCACCAAGACGCGGGCGATGGCAGCTGACAGCGACCGACCTCGAATGTGATCAGCAACTGCGGCCCCGCCTCGTGCGGGGCTGATTTTTTATGCGGTTACTTCGGCGGTGCCGGAAATTGGAAGTACGGCCCCGAGGGTGTCTTGCCGGGCGGCACGTAGGCGGGCGCCGGTTTGCCCGCCGGGCCGAGGTGGCGCACGTATCGATAGATGGCCCGCAGATCCGCTTCGCTCATTGCTTGCAGGGAAAACCACGGCATGGGCGGCCGCGCAACTGCGGTCCTTGCGGTCGAGAGCCATTGCGCCTCGGTGAGCCCCTGCATGAAGAGGCGCAGGTTGATCGGGTAAGTCGTGCCCCAATCACCCCGCCAGCCGACTGAGTCCCCGAGCAGCCACTGCGCCTCCGGTACCTTGCCGCCCTGGTTCGCGTAGCCAGCGGTGTGGCAGTCGTTGCAGCCGGCGATCCTGATGAGATACCGCCCACGCTCGAGCAATGCATCGGCCTGCCTTTCGGGCGCCGCGGCCGCGGGCAGGCAAACCGCGAGCGCAATGACGGGCATGATTCTCTTCATACACTTGCTCCTTCGCCGAGCTGGCGCTGAATGGCCGCGAGATCGCACCACACCTGCTCGCCGGCGATGCGGCCGTCGCGCACCTCGAAGACATGCAGCAGGCGGAAGCTCACATTGCCGCTCCGGCCGGGCATCAAGAAAGGCCTGCCGTCGATAATGCGGCCGTTCCAGAGGGTCTCATCGACGAGGAAATCGTCGCCGTAAAGCCGCCGTATCGGGGTGACCCCCTCGCCGCGGAGACTGGCGAACAACATCCTGTAGAACGACCGGATACCTTCCTTGTCCGTCTGTGCGCCCATCGGCGAGGGCACCACTTCGTGGCGCACCTCGTCCGCGAGGCTCCCGAGTACGCCATCCACGTCGTCGGCCGCCTCGTAGCCGAAGTGCCGGTCGACGAGCTGATCCAGTTGCTGCCGCGTCATGCGCGTCGAAGCTCCATTTCGTGAGACGCGAGTATCATGAATGGCGGTTTGCCCGCAGTCAAGAGACTTTCGTATCATTACGAGATGACAATCTCAGACAAGAAGGACTTGCGCGCGAAGCAGAAGGCACGCACCCGCAAGGCCCTGGTGGACGCAGCGCGCGGGCTGCTGCGGGCCGGCACGGCGCCCACCGTGGCGGAAACCGCACTGGCGGCGGGCATCTCGCGTGCGACCGCCTATCGCTACTTCCCCACCCAGGATTCGCTCCTCCTCGAAGCCGGCAACATCACTCCGGCCGCCGAGCCGGTCGAGGCGCTGCTCGAGACGCTGCGGGACGATGACCCGGAGGCGGGCCTGCTCGCGGTGCTGGACCGCTTCTATCCGATCGTGCTCTCGGAGGAGGTCGCCATGCGCACCGCACTTCGCACCTATCTCGACACCTGGATATCCTCGCGCGGGAGCGGCGGCCAGCCGGTCCCGGTGCGTGAGGGCAGGCGCATGCGCTGGATCGACAGAGTCCTCGCGCCGGTGCAGCGCGATCTGACGGGGGCGCAGTACCGTCGCCTGCGCGCAGCCCTCGCCCTCACCCTCGGCACCGACGCCCTGGTGGTCATGAAGGACGTGTGCCGCATCGAGAGCAACAAGGAAGCGCTCGATGTGCTGCGCTGGTCAGCGCGGGCCCTGATGCGTGCCGGCCTCGCCGAGGCGAAAGCGCGCAGGCCGCCGCGGCGTCCGGCCGTCAAGCGCGAAGCGTAACGAATCGACACGACGGCGCTGGAGTCGCGCACTAGAATGATGGCGCCGGGTGCCGCCGCGAGCCGGCGAACACGGCGTTCGCCCTGCTGGAGTCCCTCTTGAAGATCGTCCGCCTCGTCGCCGCAATATGGCTGTGCGGATCCGTGCCAGTCATGGTTGCCGCCGCGGAAGACCCCCCTGTGCCCGCTGGACAGCCGGACGCCGGTACATCCGACGCGGCCGGAGTGGACGCTGCCGCGATCGACGCCGACATCGCGAACCAGGAACTCTCGGGCGACGCGAAAGTGCGGCTCGACGCGGCACGCGACTCCGTGGTGCAGATCCGGGGCTTCTTCGACAAGTCCGCATCGAGCGCATTCCACGGGAGCGGCTTCGCCGTCGATGACGGGCGGCGCATCGTGACGAACTATCACGTCGTGGCGCAGGCCGTGCTGTATCCGCGACAGTACCGCCTGGAATACCTCGCGAGCGATGGGCGCACGGGTCCGCTGCAGGTGCTCGCCATCGACGTGCCCAACGACCTCGCGGTGGTCGCGGCCGGGAACCTCGAATTGCCGCCCCTCAGGCTGCGCACCGGGATTCCCGCACAGGGAGAACGCTCCTGGTCGATCGGCTTTCCGCTGAACCTCGGCCTCGCGATCACCGAAGGCGTGGCGAACGGGCTGGTCGAGAGCAGCATCGCGCAGCGCATCCACTACACCGGCGCGATCAACGGCGGCATGTCGGGCGGGCCCGCGCTCGACACGCGGGGCCGCGTGTACGGAGTCAATGTATCCGTGGTCACCGGCCGCCAGCTCGTGGGCTTCGTCGTGCCGGCCAGGCACATCCCGGCGCTGCTGGCACGCGCAAAGGAACCGCTCGGGCTGACGCTGAGCGCGCAGCAGTTGCGCAGTCGAGTGACCGCACAGGTTCTCGCCCACGAAGCTGAAGTGCTGGAAGCCCCGCCGGACGCGACCCGCACGCAGGAGGTGCGGGGTTACACGTTGCCGACGCGGATCTCGCGGCACGTCGTATGCAGCACGGTCGACGAGCGCAGCCCGCACGTGCGCGTGCGGGTGGAAACCGTCAGTTGCTGGATACCGGCCGGCATCACGGCGCAGGCGGGCGTGAGCGTGGCAGGACTCTCGATGCAGCACCGGATCCTGCAGTCGATGGGCCTGCACCCCCTGCAGTTCGCACGGCAGGTGAACCGCATCGCCGAGGGCCAGCGCCGCACGGGCGCACCAGGCCACGTGGCGCCGTTTGCCTGCAGCGACGCGCTCGTTTCGCTCGACGGCTTCGATGCACGCATCTCGACCTGCGTGCGCCAGTACCGGTTGTTCGCCGGTCTCTACGATTTCGACGTGACCGTGGTCGGCATCGACGACAAACCCGCGGCGCTGGTGAGCCGGCTCGCGCTCCAGGGGGTCGGTTTCGAAGCGGGCCGGCGCATCATGGAACGTTACCTGGGGGCCCTGCAGTGGACGCCGTGATGCTGGTCGAGCAGGCCGACCCGCATGGGCAGCGTGCCCTGCCGCGACGCTTCGAGGGCGCCGGCACCGTATGCCGCGTCGGTCGCGACCTCGACTGCGACATCGTCGTAATCGACGAATACGCAGCCCCGCAACACACGCTCCTGACGTTGCTCGAGGACGGCCGCGTTCGCGTCCAGGACCTCGGCACGCGCAACGGGACGCGCGTCGACGGCGAGCGGGTCCCCGCGGAGGGCGGCGCGGTCATTGAACAGGGCGAGGTGATCGTCGGCCGCACGCGCTTGCGCATCCGCACGCGCCACACGCCGACCGGGCCTGAACGCATCTTCCAGCGCGACTTCGTGCGCCGGCACCGCACGGTCCTCGCCGTGGCTGGCGTGTCGGCATGCATCGCCTTCGGCGGTTTCCTGCAGTGGCTCGATGCGCCGACGCACATGTTCAGGGGCGTCACGACAGCGGCGCTGCTCGCGCTGGCGGCGATCGCGACGTGGACCGGACTCTGGGCGCTGGTGTCGAAACTGAACCAGGGAAGATGGGAAGTGCGGACCCATGCGGCGATCGCCTCGAGCGGCACGGCGCTCTGCGCGTGGGGGTACTGGCTGGCGGAACGGCTGGCCTTTGCCACGCAATGGTCGGGCTTGATCCGGCTGGGCGCCGCCGCCGCGGGGGCGGTCGCGCTCGCCGCGCTTTACCTGCACCTGCGCAAGTCGACCCGGTACGGACGCCGCACGGCACTCGCGCTCGCTGGCGCCGCGACCCTCGTGATCGGCGCCATCGCCTGGACCGTCGCGGACGGCGTCGAGGACACCGACGTCAATCGCGTGGACCTCGGCCCCGAAGTGCGGCTCGGGGCGAGGCGCGTGGTGCCCAATCGGGATATCGCCGACTATCTCGCCGAAGTCGACCACCTGCGGCTGGCCGCCGGCCGGCAACGCCAGAAATCCCTGCTCAACGCACCGCTCGCCGACGCCGACGATTGAAGCCGGCCGGGCAGCGCTCAGCCCACCCCGAGCTGCGCGAGGATCCCCTTCGCCGCCTCGCGACCTTCGAACACCGCGGTCACGACGAGGTCGGCGCCACGCACCATGTCCCCGCCCGCGAACACCTTCGGATTCGTCGTCCGGAAGGGCGTCGCCCTGGCCGCCGAGACACGCACGCGGCCGTTGGGGTGCAACAGGATGCCGTGCGCATCGAACCATGGCGCCGGGCTCGGCTGGAATCCGAACGCGATCACGACGGCATCTGCGGGGATGATCTCCTCGCTGCCAGGCACGGTTTCCGGGATGCGCCGGCCGCGCGGACCCGGCGGCCCGAGGCGGGTCTGCACGACCTTGACGCCTTCGACCCGATCCCCGCCCACGATCTCGATCGGCTGGCGGTTGAAGAGGAACTCGACGCCCTCTTCCTTGCTGTTCTTGTAGTCGCGGCGCGAGCCCGGCATGTTCGCCTCGTCGCGCCGATACGTGCACACGACCGACGCCGCGCCCTGGCGGATCGCGGTGCGGTTGCAGTCCATGCTCGTGTCGCCGCCGCC
>CAZRLI010000125.1:0-6331 GCA_964600535.1 uncultured Steroidobacteraceae bacterium
CAAGGCGGTGCTCGAGCGGCTGGCTGAGACGCGCGGGCTGCCACGCTCGATCACCGTCGACCATGGCCCGGAGTTCGAGGGCCAGGTCCTCGATGTCTGGGCGTACGAGAACCTCGTGCAGCTGTCGTTCATCCGGCCGGGCAAGCCGAACGAGAATGCCTACATCGAGTCGTTCAACGGCAAGTTCCGCGATGAGTGTCTGAACGAGCACTGGTTCCTCACGCTGGCGCATGCCCGCGAGGTGATCGAGCAATGGCGAATCGAATTCAACACGGAACGCGAGCACAGCTCACTCGGCGAGCGGACCCCGCAGGAGTACGCACAGATGCTGATCCAGCGGAGCGAAAAGGCGCTATCTTTAACCGCGGACTCTAAGTCCGGACGGGACTAAAAAGGGTGTCAGGTCGGGCGTATGAGGTCACGAAGGATACGCGGCCCGCGGGTACGATACCCATTGCAAATGACGAATTTGGGAACATGTTTTACCTTCGCCATTCCGGTCCGAATTCTGGAGCAGTCTACTTCGGGCCTACACCGTCAGACGGCGCCGGAGTTACTGCGATTCTGCTTAGCGAATCTTTCTCGGCGTTCTTGGAGCAACTACATACTGGCGAGCCGAGCGATTCCACGGAGGGCGAATTCTGATGCGCAATCTAACAAATCGCTCGAGCGCGGCCGTGAACGATAAAGTGCCCACATTACAGCTCAGCGCGCGGCGCGCTCAGCTCAATCGTTAGGCCACACGTGACGGGCCGCGGCAAGTTCATCTTCGGAGTAGTCGGCTACGGCTTGGTGGCATTGGCATTCCTGGCCTTTGCAGCGCACGTAACCCAGAAAGTACTAAGCGGCGGTGCCCTTGATTCCTATTACTCCGCAAAACTGATCCAGTGGAACTACGGGTCTTCGTTCATTACGCTAGTACTGGTCCTAATAGCAATGCTGGTGGTGGGCGCGATCAAACTCGTCCGTTGGGTGAAGCTTCGCAGAGTTGCGCGCGAATCCGTCCGAGCGAAGGGGCCTTAAGGCAGCAATCTCGTGCACGTTGTGTGGCCTAACAAATCGCTGGAGCGCTGCCGTGGTCGATAAAGTGCCCACACAATGCGTCGGCAGCCGGCGCGCTCAGCTCAAACGTTAGAGCGCAGTCGAGGTGGTCACAAGGCAGAGAATCCTCGTCGCACTATTGGCCTTAGCGTTTATTGCTATGGCGTTCTACCTTGCCGAGCGAGATGAGCTCGCGCCCAGCGCACGCGTCGGTATGGTCTTGTTTGGCGTTCTCCTGGTTGGACTGCCTTGGCTGTATTTATCTCGGCCCCACCTCGTAGGCAGTCCAATGACTCGGATTCGCGGCTGGTCCGCACAACTCACGGCGGCCTGCGCACTGGCCTTTGCTTCATGGTTGTTGGCATCGACCATCCTGCTGCCCATCGCTGGGTATGCCAGCTTCGAACTCGTCAACAGACCGTGGTTTGGAATTGCCTACCTCGCCTTGGCGATGGCATATCTCCCGCTAGTGCGGCGCTTGCTACGGTAATGCGCGCTCTAACAAATCGCTGGAGCGCGGCCGTGAGGGATAAAGTGCAAGTAGTACGTGTTTGCGCGCGGCGCGCTCAGCTCAAACGTTAGGCGGCAAGTGAAGCACTGGGCATCTTCGCTCTACGGCGTGCATCTCCTCGTGTCGGACGCGGCGGAGGAGCCATTGCACAGGTGGCCCTATTGGCAAAAGGCCTTCGATACACTTGACGGCGTTCTAGCGCTTTCCAAGGAAACTGCGGCTATACGATCAATGCAGTCACTGCCGCGCAGCTCAAAATGGCTGCCATTTGGACGCATGGTGTGGAACCGCAAGAACAATGAAAAGTGGACAACCAAATACCTTGCCGACGCGTCTCTGAGTGCGGAGCTCAGCAGCACGGAGATATGGTCGCCAGACTGGAACGCTGTGGCTCGAAAAGAGAAGGCGCCAGACTTCTACATTCGGTTAGAGGATCTTCGCTACTGGGGAGTTGCTCAAGCGCTTACCGTCGCTACTATTGAACCGCTCTACACGAACAACACTGTCTATCTGCGTGAAGCTATTGATCGACTACTGTCGTTGATGCCCGGTGCGAGGTCATACTTCGGTCGCCTCACCTGGGCCGAAAAGGTTCACGAGTACGGCTTTAGCAATGCAATTCAGGATCGAGGAGCCCTCAGACTTGTCAAACAACTCGTGCAAGTTGCCGCCTAACAAACACATGCAGCGCGCCGGGACACATAAAGTGCTCGGCCGCGGACGGCTGAGCCCGGTGCTCTGTTCAACGCCGCGCGCCCGCGTGCTAAGAGGCACGCGAGCGGGCGCTGATGTGGGCCGTTAGACGTCACGAAGCCAATGCGCGTTGTCGTGTTGCTAGCATCATCGCTCTTGGTCGCGGCTGTCCCCGCAACTGCCGCGCGATCTCAAGCTTTGGAGAAGAATATGTTTCAGACGGAGAGCACGTTCTCATCCGTGCGCAAGCTGCTTGAAACCGACTCGAAATCTGCGCTCTCGGCAGAGGACCTCGACACGGAACTTTGGCTCCTTCTGACCAAGAAGGTCAGAGAACCAAGCGATTTGCTGAACATTCCAACGTCAGTCGGAACGTACTTTGCGTCGCGCTACCTACAGTGGGAGGTGGGCAATGGCGGTTTCGTCCAGGCGGCGGAGAATGTCCCTGAGTGGTTTGAAGCCGCTGAGGCTGGCTATAGCGCTCTCGGAAAGCATAAGAGCGCAGCATTGATTCATCGCGCGCGCGAGCTATTGGAGGCAAATGACGAATCTGGACTCGAGGCCTTGGACGCCGAAATGCTTCCCGAGGAGTGGGAGATTGACGAAGAGCGCGTGGCGTTCGTACGCGCCCACCGGCTCGAGTTCGAGTCCGTTCAGTAGTGGTGCGCATTCGTGACGTCTAACAACGCGATGCAGCGGGCCGTGACAGGAAGCGCGAGGCGCGCCGAGAGCGCGACTCAATATTCTGCACTCTCGGCGCGCAGTGAAGGTCAGCGCGCGGCCGCTGATCGCAATCGTTAGCCGTCACCCATGAGTCTCAACAGCTACTTTCGCGCCGACGCCAGCCGCCCACTCGAAGTTGCATCTGGCATCCTACTTGGGGCGTTTGCGCTGCTCTCGGGAGTCCTGGCGGTATTCGTCGCAGTACGCGCTCCCGCTCGCATAGGCGTGGTTGCGGTGGTGCTTCTGTTGGTGCTGCTAGCGCTGGGATTGGGTCGCTTGGGGATTCGCCTGTTGAGAGGTGAGGAGCGCGTGCACCGCCCGTTGCTATCTCCGTTTGGTCTCATTGTCGGTGCCGTTATCTTCGCCACGGGTGGAATGTTCTCTCTCTACTGGGCGCTAGCCCAGCGAAACCCAGCGCTGATCGTGCCGGCCTTCATCGCACTCCCAGCCTCATATCACGCATGGCGATTCGCGCTACAACGGTGGCGGTTGGTGACGTCTAACAAGTCGCTGGAGCGCGGCCGTGAGGGATAAAGTGCCCGTAGTACGTGTCTGCGCGCGGCACGCTCAGCTCAATCGTTAGGTGGCTCCTCAGCGCTTCGCGATTATTGTCGCTAGCTCTCGATTTGAGGCGCCTAGTGCGAGTAGCGATTTCACCAGCAGATCCAGCGAAACGGTTGGATCTCCAGCTTCCATCTTTGCCACTCGGGACTGGCTGGAGCGAAGGGATGCTGCGAGTTCGCCTTGCGTCACCCCTTTTGAGCGGCGCCGCGCTTTCAGTCCGTCCGCCAGCTTCAAGCGCAACTCGATATACGCCTCTTCCTCGCTACTCAGCCCCAAGAAATCTTTGGCATCGCCGGTCTTCCAGCCCTTGGCCAGCAACTTCTTACGTTTCACTTCACGCACGGTCGTACTCCTTCAGTCGCCGACGGCAGGTATCAATCACTGCCTTGGGCGTTGATCGCGTCTTCTTGGCGAAGACCTCTGCAATCACTATGGCATCGGCGTCAATTCGATATACCAGGCGCCAGTTGCTAGAGGCGTCGTTGACTCTAAGCTCATGGCAACGTGGGCCGATGCTCGGCATTGGCCTCGAAGTCGGCATGCCGATCGCATCGCCGCGTTGCAGCCGCCGGAGCAGGTACCCAGCCTCCAAGCGTCCGGCTTCGGAGAATGGAGGGCTCTTTACCTCTCCGTGCAGCCATGCCAGCGGCTTGTCGGTCGGGGACATAGGGCGTAGTATATGTCAGCACTGACATAGTGGAAAGAGCCACCTAACCAGTCGCTGGAGCGCAGCCGTGATCGATAAAGTGCCGATCCAATGCGTTGGTAGTCGGCGCGCTCAGCTCAATCGTTAGGCGCCAACGACTGTGCTTAAGCCGATCGCATTCACAGGTTGGAAGCTTGCGACCTGCATGGCTCTTGGCGGAGCGGTGATATTCGCGCTTATCGGGTCCATTGGCCGCGGCTTCACTTGGCAAGGATCGGCACTCTTGGGCCTCAGCGGCGCCACCTTCGGCGCAATTGCGGCGCCGGATCTCGAACCAAAGGCATTCCGAGTCCCGGCGCTTTGGCAAATGGCATTTGGTGCCATAGGTGGGTGCCTGATGGGAGCGTACATGCAGTGGTCTTGGGTGGCGATCGCTGCATCCACGGCGGTCGGCGCGACCCTCGGATTCGCTGCGCCTTGGTGGGTAAGACATGCGCAAATCCCATAGTTGGCGCCTAACAAATCGCTCGAGCGCGGCCGTGTTCGATAAAGTGCCACCCCAACAGTTCAACGCGCGGCGCGCTCAGCTCAATAGTTGGGCATCAAGAAGGTGAAGTTGCAGCGTGCGAAGACCGCTGCTGAATCGGAGTCAGAAATGGAGCAAAGCGCATGAAGAACTTCTTGGCCGTCTACATCGGCACTGCAACTGCGGCCGAGAAGGCGCAGTGGGAGAAGCTGGACGAGGAAAGGCGCAAGGAAGTGGAGTCTTCGGGCATCAAGGCTTGGATGGAATGGGGCATCACCAATGCTGCCGTCATCGTCGATCAGGGAAGCCCTCTGGGAAAGACGAAACGTGCGTCTAAGCAAGGAATAGAGGACATCAGGAACAACATGACGGGATACGTGATCGTTCAAGCCGAATCTCACGAAGCTGCCGCAAAGCTGTTCGAGAATCACCCCCACTTTGCAATCTTTCCGGGCGAGTCCGTGGAGATCATGGAGTGCCTCCCGCTACCGAGGCAGTGATGATTGTCAGCAGCAATGGCTATCAGCTTGATGCCCAACAGGGCGCTCAAGCCGACGTCTGCGCCTTCGGCGCGGCCGCGGCTTAGCTAGGGCGTTAGGTGCGGGTGGAGGCAACATCGCTAGTCAAGTAAAAGCAGCGGAGATCGTGACATGACAGATTTCAGTTCAACATTCGCATCCCTGTCCAAAATGCTTCGCAAGCACGCAGCCGGCATGTCCATCAAGACCGACGAGCCTGGCAACTTCTACATTGAGCTTCCTGCAGCCACACCCAAGGCCAAGCCAAAGTTCTTTGGGGCCGTGCAGGTAAAGAAGTCCTACGTCAGCTATCACCTGATGCCAGTGTATGAAGATCCTGCTCTACTAAGCGGCATCAGTGACGCACTGCGCAAGAAAATGCAAGGCAAGTCGTGTTTCAATTTCACGGCAGATGATCCGCTTTTGCTCAAAGAACTTGATGCACTCACCAAAAAATGCGCAGCGGCATCCAAGTGATTAAGAGCCCGCACCGAACAATTCGTTCAAGCCGAACTTGCTTCGTTACGGCAAAGGCATGGCAGGAAAAGCTTGCCATGCCTTTGCCTCCACTACGCAAGTCGGCTTAACTCAGGCGTTAGAGCGCATGATTCTCTTCGATTGGTACTTCTGGCTATAATCTGGCCAGAATGCCGTTCGACATCATTCTCGCACCCGAAGCCGTTCGGGATGTCAAGCGTCTGAAGGCCACTCAGCGCTCTGCCATCAAGGCTGCGTTGGAAGAGCATCTCCGGCATCAGCCGACCCTGCTGAGTCGCAGCCGGATCAAGCGCTTGCGGGGATTGTCGAAGCCGCAGTACCGACTCCGGGTAGGTACCCTGCGGGTGTTCTATGACGTCATAGAAGGCACCGTTGAGGTGTTGGCAATAGTCCCGAAGGTGGAGACGGAAGCATGGCTGGCCCAGTTCGGAAGACCGTAGTCAAATCTGTTCCTTTGGCCCAAGTGAAGGACGACTTATCCAGGTACCTTCGCGAGGCCGCAGGAAAGGAGATCGTGATTACTCGCCACGGCAAGCCTGCCGGTGTGCTCATAGGTTTTGAGTCTGAGGACGATTGGCTTGAGTACAGGCTCGAGAACGATCCGCGTTTTC
>CAZRLI010000126.1:0-6327 GCA_964600535.1 uncultured Steroidobacteraceae bacterium
CGGTGAAACCGTATTGACTGTGACGCCCCGCGAGGCCACCTCCTGCGCGAGCGCCATCGTGAAACCGTGGATGCCGGCCTTCGCGGTCGAATAGTTGGTCTGGCCGAACTGCCCCTTCTGGCCGTTGACCGACGAGATATTGATGATGCGGCCCCAGCCCCGGTCGATCATCCCGTCGATCACCTGCTTGGTGACGTGGAACAGGCTGTTGAGATTCGTCTCGATGACGGCGTGCCAGTCGTCGTTCGACATCCTGCGGAACGTGCCGTCGCGGGTGATGCCGGCATTGTTGACCAGCACGTCGACCGGGCCGATCTCATCCCGCACCCTGGCGAACGCGGCCCGCGTCGATTCCCAGTCGGCGACGTTGCCTTCGGACGGATGCACCTCGTAGCCCTTGGCACGCATGTCGGCGATCCAGCCGTCCTTGCGCTTCGAACCAGGCCCGCAGCCCGCCACGACGATGTGCCCGCTGTCGCACAGCTTGCGGCAGATCGCGCTGCCGATCCCGCCCATGCCGCCCGTTACATATGCGATCCGCCGATTGCCTGCCGCCATGGTGCCTCCCTTGCCATCAGTCGGCAGGGTGCACCGCGCCGGACCATTCGTAAACTCTGGCGCGACTCAGCGCGCGCGTACATACTCCCCGGGCGCGGCCATGAGCGGCGCGTAACCCGCCTCGGCATTGCCCATGGCCGGCGCCGGCACCGGGTCCGCGCTGGAGTGCGCGCCGAGCCAGCGGTCCCACACCGGCCACCATGCGCCCTGCTCGGGCTGCGTGCCGCGCTCCCAGTCCCCGGGCGACAGCGTCGTCGTCGCATCCTGCCAGCTGCGCACGCGATAGCGGCGTCTCGGATGCTGCGCCCCGGTGACGATGCCGGCGTTGTGGCCGCCGTTGGTCAACAGGAACGTGTAGTCGGGCGAGCGGGTCAGCGCGCGCAGCTTGTACACCGAACGCCACGGCGCCACGTGGTCGGTTTCGGTGCCGAGCACGAACATCGGCAGCGTGATGCGCGCGAGATCGAGCTTCTCGCCCGCGAAGGTGAACTCGCCTTTCGCCAGCTCGTTGTTGAGATAGAGGCGCGTCAGGTACTCGGTATGCATGCGCCACGGCATGCGCGTGCCGTCCGCGTTCCAGGACATCAGGTCATTGGGCTTGTCCGCTTCCCCGCGGACATACTTCTTGACGGAAGGCGACCACAGCAGGTCCTGCGACCGCAGCAGCGCGAACGCGCCGCCCATGCGCTTGCTGTCGAGCACGCCTTCCCGGTGCATCACGGCCTCCAGCATGTCGAGCTGCTGCGGGCTGATGAACAGCGACAACTCACCCGGTTCGGAGAAATCCGCCTGCGCGGCGAGCAAGGTGAGGGTGGCCAGGCGCTGGTCGCCCGCCTGCGCGAGCGCCGCCGCGGCGATCGTCAGCAGCGTGCCGCCGATGCAGTAGCCGAGCGCATGCACTTTCCGTCCCGGAACGACGGCGTTCACGGCATCGAGCGCGGCGAAAAATCCTTCCCGCACGTAATCGTCCATGCCGAGCTCGCGATCGGCCTCGGTCGGGTTCTTCCACGAAATCAGGAACACGGTATGCCCGCGCTCGACGAGGTAGCGCACCAGCGAGTTGTGCGGCGACAGGTCGAGCACGTAGTACTTCATGATCCAGGCCGGCGTGATCAGGATGGGCTCGGCCTGCACCTGCGCGGTCTGCGGCGTGTACTGGATCAGTTCGATCAGGCGGTTGCGCAGGATGACCTGCCCCGGCGTGACGGCGACCTGTTCGCCGACGCCGAAGCTTTCGGTGCCTGCGGCCGGCCGGTCCTCCACCAGGCGCGCGAGATCATCGACGAAGTTCTGGAAGCCGCGTACCAGGTTCTGTCCCGCCTCGGCACGCGTCGCCTCGAGCAGTTCGGGGTTGGTCGCGAGGTAATTGGCGGGCGAGGCGAAACTGGCGGCCTGCCGGCCCGCAAATTCCATCAACTGCGCGCTCCGGGCGGGCATGCCCGCCGGGGCCGCCAGTGCCTCGCGCCACCACGCATCCCAGTTCGAGTACGCGCGCGCGTAGAGGTTGAACGGCCAGCTGTTCCAGGCATCGTGCGCGAAGCGCGGGTCGCTGGTCGGCCGCTCGTCCGTGGAGCCGCCGCGCAGGGCGAACTGCCAGTTGTCGAGCACCTTCTCGAAGGCGCTGGTCGCGAGCGCGGCCGTGCGGTCGGGTGCCTTGGAGAGGCCGAGGAACCAGTCCCACCACGCCTGGCCATAGTCCTCGGGCGCGAGGCCACCGGTCAGCGCGGCGAGCCGCACGCGAAACTCGCGCTGCAAATCGCGAATCTCGGCGCTGTGGTCGGCTGCCGGCGAGCCGGGTGCGGCCTTGGGTCCTGACTGGGCTTCGTTCACGCAGGGTACTCCAGAAGAGAAATGGGCCGGGACGGCGTCACCGCCCCGGCCCATTTTACTCGTCGGATCCGGACTTGCCGGAGTCGCTCAGGCCGCCTTCTTGCGAGCCGGGGCAACGACCGAGTCGGCCGCCTCCGCGATCACGCCATTCAGCGAATTCTGCGTCTCCGTCGCGATCGTCGCGAACTCCTCGGCGCGCTGCCGCAGCTTGCTGCTGAACTCGCTGCCCAGCTCGCGCTGCGCGACGGCGAGATCATCACCGGTCTTCGCGGCGAACGCGGCCTTGGCGACGTGCAGCGAGAACTCGAGGTAGTCGCCGGCAACGGCGTACTGGTGGCGCACCACGCGCTCGAACGCCTTGAGGCCTTCGGCCTGCGCGCGCTGCGCGGGGGCGAACGCGTCGCGGTAGGTCTTGAGCCAGCTGTTCACGTCAAACTTCTCGGTCATGTCGGTACTCCTGTGCGATGGGGGTTTGCTTTCCAGGTGCGAGCATCATAGCCCATTTGTATGCACTGCACAAGTCCCGCAGAAATCCGGCTATTGATTTATAACTCTTTGTTTTATCTTGTTTTTATAAAATACCATCCTCGCCACGCAGCCCACCATTCATGCGGTGCATACTTCCGCGTCTCAGATCCTGAGGCCCCCATCGAGATCCAGGCACCGCCCGGTGAAGAAGTCGTTGCGGGCGATGAACAGCGCCGCCTCCGCGATTTCCTCAGGCTCGCCGAGGCGCTTCGCGGGCACGGGCGCGACGATGCGCTCGAGCAGTTCCGGCTTCATCGCCGACAGGATATCGGTGCGCGAATAGCCCGGGGCGATGGCGCCGGCGCGGATGCCGAAGCGCGCCAGTTCCTTCGCCCACACCACGGCCATCGACTCGACGCCCGCCTTGGCCGCGCTGTAGTTCGTCTGCCCCGTGTTGCCGTGGCGCGAGACGCTCGAGATGTTGATGATCACGCCGCCCCGCCCCTGTTTCACCATGTGGGTCGCCGCCTCGCGGCCGCACAGGAACACCCCGGTCAGGTTCACGTCGATGACGGCCTGCCAGTTCGACAACGAAAGCTTGTCGATGATCTGCCCGTCCCGCACCTTCACCAGCAGGGCGTCCTTCACGATGCCCGCATTGTTGACCAGCACGTCGATGCGGCCGAAGTCCGCGGCAACCCGTTCCATCACGGCACAGACGGCCTGCTCGTCCGCGACGTTGGCGGCATAGGCGCGCGCCGCCACGCCGTGCGCCTGCACCATCGACAGGGTCTCGCCGAGGTCTTCGAGGCGCAGGTCGATCAAGGCGAGATTCGAACCTTCCCTGGCGAATCGCAATGCCATGGCACGGCCGATGCCGCGCGCTGCGCCCGTGACGACGGTGGTACTGCCAGTCAGGTCCATGCGATCTCTTTCAGCAAGGCCTAGCGCTTGCGTGAGGTTTCCGATTTCGGGGCTTCGGCGGGCTGGGCGGGCTTCGCGGGCGTGACGCTCGACAGCATCGACGCCTGCATCTGGGCCCACAGCTCCATGTTCTGCCGCGCGAGTTCCGCCAGCGGCGCCATCGGCGACTTGAGCGCGCGCGCCATTTCGTCCTGCATGACACGCTGCTGCTGCATGATGCCGCCGAGGCTCTGCTCGATGTAGCGGGTAAAGACTTCCTGCACCGGGTTGCCGTAGAAGCGCACGATCGCCTCGAGCAGGTCGGTGGACAGGACCGGAGTGCCAAACTGCTCCTGTTCGGCGATGATCTGCAGCAGGATCTGCCGCGTGAGGTCTTCGCCCGACTTGTCGTCGACGACCCTGATCTTCTCGCCGCCGATGATCAGCTTGCGCAGGTCCTCGAGCGTGACGTGGCGGCTCGCCGTGGCGTCGTACAGGCGACGATTGGTGTATTTCTTGATCACACGAGCTTCACTCATGGCCAGCCCCGCTCCGCCAAGAACCTCTTTGCAGTGCACTGTAACACGCCTGTCATTGTGCCTGCTTGGGAGCAGCCGGCGGGGTGCGCCGGTCAATAAAATCATGTATTTGAGCCGAAAGTTGGCGTCATGACCGCTGCGTGGAACGATGCCTTCGGGCTTTTTGCGATGCATCTCACAGGCCAGGCTGCCGCGCCCGGTGCCGACTCGCCCGCAGCGGCCTCCCTGCGGCAGTTCCTCGCAGCCTGCCAGCAGCACGTGGCGCTGATGCAGGCCCTCGCCGACGAGGTCGCCAAGGGCGGGCAGGACGCGGCGCAACCGCTGTTCGAGCGGCTGAGCGCCTGGCAACGCACCGTCGAGGCGGGTCGCGCCGACCCCTTCGCGATCCTGCGGGAGCTCGGCGCGTTCGGCATGCAGGGCGCCGACGTGCCCATTGCAAGCCTGCAGCGCATCGCGCCGCTGCAGTCCCGCGTCCTGGAGCTGCATGCCCGCATGCTGGCGCACGCCGCGGACATCGCCCGCGAGGCGATGCAGCGGTTTGCCGCCCGCGCGCAGCAGGAGCCCGCGCTGCGGGACCCCGCGGCCCTCTACGGCGCCTGGGTCGAATGCGCCGAGGAGGCCTACGCGGCGCGCGCCAGTCGCGAGGACTACTGCGAGGCGCAGGCCGGGCTGGTCAATGCATTGAACGCGCTGCGCCTCGAACAGCGAACCCAGTTCGAGGAATGGGCGCGCGTGCTCGACCTGCCAACCCGCGCCGAGGTCAATGCACTGATCAGGCGCGTCGGCGTGCTCGAGCGCGCGCGGCCCTCGAAGCCGCGCGCCCGCCCTCGCAAGCGCCGGACATGAGCGCAGCCACCTTCGATCCGGCCCGTGCCGCCGCGGAACTCGCCGAATTCACCCGGCGCGCGGCCGAGCTGCTGCCGGACCTGCGCACCGGTGGCGCGCGTGCACCCGGCCCCTCGGCCAGGGACGAGGTGTGGAGGCGCGACAAGGTCGTCCTCTATCGCTATCGGGCGATCGCACGCCCGGCGGGCTTGCCGCCGGTGCTCGTGGTGTTTGCGCTCGTCAATCGGCCGGAAATCCTCGACCACGCGCCCGACCGCTCGCTCATCCGCGGACTGCTCGCCGCCGGCCTAGACGTCTACCTGGTCGACTGGGGTCGCCCCGACGGTGCCGACCGCTTCCTCGGCCTCGAGGATTACCTCGAGGGTTACCTCGACGGCGCGGTCCGGGAAATCCTCGCGGCGCATGGCATCGCGGCCCTCAACCTGCTCGGCGTCTGCCAGGGCGGCACCTTCAGCCTGTGCTACACCGCCCTGCACGCCGGGTGCGTCAGCAACCTCATCACGATGGTCACGCCGGTCGACTTCAGGACGCCCGACAACCTGCTGGCGCGCTGGGCCGCGGGCATCGACGTCGACCTGATGGCGGCCAACGGCAACATCCCGGGCCAGGTGCTGAACAGCGCCTACCTCGCCCTGCGACCCTTTCGGCTCGCGCAGCAGAAGTATGTCGACCTGGTGCGATCCGGCGCGCCGCCGGGGAAGCTTGCCGAGTTCCTGCGCATGGAGCAGTGGATCTTCGACAGTCCCGAACTGCCGGCCGAGCTTTTCCGGCAGTTCGTCCGGTGGTTCTACCAGGAGAACCGGCTGGTCACGGGCCAGCTCGAGATCGGCGGGCGCAAGGTGTCGCTGCGCGACATCACGAGGCCCGTGCTCAACATATTCGCGACGCAGGACCACATCGTCCCGCCCAGCGCGAGCCTGCCGCTCGGCCATCATGTGGCGACCCGCGATTACACGGCGATGCCGGTCGACGTCGGCCACATCGGCATGTACGTCAGCTCGCGTGCACGCGACACCGTGCCCCCCGCCATCGCGGCCTGGCTCGCGGCCCGGCCCGCGGATTGATTCGGCCCGGCCGTGCCCTTAGAATTCGCGCCCTCTTCCCCGGCGGACGGTTAGCTCAGCGGTAGAGCACTGCTTTCACACGGCAGGGGTCGCAGGTTCAATCCCTGCACCGTCCACCA
>CAZRLI010000127.1:0-6313 GCA_964600535.1 uncultured Steroidobacteraceae bacterium
GCACGCTGGTCGAGCGCTTCGGCTCGGCGCCGCGCGCCTTCCTCGTCGCACCGCTGGTCGGCACTTTCTTCATCGATTTCACCAACGCGCTGATCATCACCGTCTTCCTGAACCTCTTTGGCTGACGGCGGATTCATGGCTACCGGCCTGTCCTCGCCCGCGCCCACGACCCGGCCGCGAGCGGCGCCGCCGGCAGGCGGGGCGCGCGCCGACTTGAGGGGCGAGTCTTGCTATCCGGTGGCCTGCACCCACCCGAGCAGCGCATCGAGCGCGCCCTGCGCGCCGCCCGCGCGCTCGTGGTTGACGATCGCGACGACGACATAGCGCCGGCCGCTTGCCGCGAGCACGTAGCCCGCGACCGCACGCACGTCGTTCAGCAGCCCGGTCTTGATGTGTGCGGATCCCGATGCGCCCTTGCGTCTCGATGCCGTGCCGTCGACGCCGGCCACGGGCAGGGATGCCATCAACTCCGGCATGACGGGGCTGCGCCAGGCATCGGCAAGGAGGCGGGCGAGGCTGCCGGCACTGACGCGCTCGGCGCGCGACAGGCCCGCGCCATTCTCGAGCACGAGCTCGGGCATCGCGAGCCCCGCCTCGGCGAGCCAGGCGCGCAGCGCGTCGCGCGAGCGCTCGAAACTCGCCGGCCAGCCGGCGCGCTCCGCGCCGAAAGTGAGGAACAGGTGCTGCGCCATCACGTTGTTGCTGAACTTGTTGATGTCGCGCACGACTTCCGCGAGCGGCTTCGACTCGTGCCTCGCGAGGAGCGGCGCACCGGGCGGCGCGAGCCCTTCGCGCACCTGCCCCGCCCAGCTGCCGCCGCTGCCCTCCCACAGCGCGCGAAAGGCGGCGCCGAGGTAAGGGTCGGGCGCGAGCGGCGCCAGGTTCCAGCTGCGTTCACCGCAGTCGAGCGGGAAGGAACCGCGAAACACCGGGGCAAAGGGCCGCGAGAAATCGGCGCGCAGCTTGCCACGCCAGTCGCCGCAGGCGCCGTTCGCCGCACGCACGACCTGCACGGCCGCCGCGCCCGGCGGTGGCGGCAGGATCGCGACGCGCACGACATTCGCGGCGATGTCCGGCATGAACTGGTAGGCGATCGAGTTGTAGTTCACGAGCAGCGCGTCCGGGCCGACGTTGTAGCTGCGCAGCGCGTCGCCGTCGAAAGCGGCGCTGTCATGCGGCGGCAGCCGGAACGCCGAGCGGTCGAGCACCAGGTCGCCGCGCAGCTCGCGCAGGCCGAGCGAGCGCAGTTGCTGCACGAGCAGCCAGAACTGCTCGATGACGAGGGCGGGATCGCCACCGCCGCGCAGCGCGAGGTCGCCGCGCACCGTTGCCCCGTCGCGCGAGCCGAGCAGCAGCGCATCGGTGTGCCAGGTGTAGGCGGGACCCAGCACCCGCAGGGCCGCGTAGGTCGTCAGCAGCTTCATCGTGGATGCGGGATTGCGCGGCGCGTCGCGATTGAGCGCCACCTCGAGGCCTGACCCATCGAGCGGCATCACGACGACGCTCGTCGCACCCGGAGGCACGCCGGCGTTGCGCAGGCTTCGCGTGAAGGTCTCCGGTGGCACCCCTGCCGCGGTGGCGAGTGAGTTGGCGAGTGAAGTGGTGAGGAGCCCGAGCAACGCGAGCAACCGGCGTTCACGCATGACGCGCGTTCTCCGCGGCCTGGTGGCGCGCGAGCAGCGCGCAATACCGGTGGCGATGATCGTCGGCGAATTCCCGCGCTTCGATTTCAAATCGATTGTCCCAATAGCCGCGGCGAAAGAGTTCCACGACATACTTCCACACCGTGAGTCGCCGGGGCTCCCACTGGCCCATGACATGGAAGAATTCGTGCAGCACGATGCCCGGGTCATCGAAAAACGGCCCCGCGGCGCCACGCAAGTAAATACGCCGCCGGCGCGTCGTCGCGATCGCCCGCCAATGCAGGCGTGCGAACCAGGAGTGTTCGATCACTCGCACCGCGTGGACGCCCTCGCCCATCAACTCGACCAGCGTGGCACGCAAGGCCGGAGGCAGCTGCACCGCACGCCCCGGTCGCAGACCCTGCCACCATCTGGTTGTAGCTTGCGCGATCATGGTCCGATCTTCTGTGATCCTACCGGATCATGCGGGGTATCTCCCACGCATCGACCCATCGTACCGCAGCGCGCACATTGTGCTTGAATACGGGCGCAAGCAGCGGAGTGCTTGCTCGAACCGGGGCGGGGAAACTCGCTACCCATGAAAAACGCGACATTGAGCGATCCACGGTGGGCCGCGATCATCGCCCGGAGCAAGGGTGTCGACGGCCAGTTCTTTTACGGCGTGCGCACGACCGGCGTGTACTGCCGTCCTTCCTGTCCTTCCCGGCGCCCGCGTCCCGAGAACGTCGAGATCTTCACGACGCGCGAGGCCGCTGAACGCGCAGGTTACCGCGCGTGCCGGCGCTGCCGGCCCGGTGAAGCGCCAACCGGCGGCCGACAGGCCACGTGGGTCGCCGAAGCCTGCCGCTCGATAGAAGCGTCGGAATCGGTCCCGAGCCTCGCGACGCTCGCCGCCAGGGCCGGCGTGAGCCCGTTCCACTTCCACCGCACTTTCAAGGCGGTGACCGGCGTGACACCGAGGCAGTATGCCGCGGCGCGACGCAGCGAGCGGATGCGGCGCGAACTGGCGCGCGGGCGCTCGGTGACGGACGCCATCTACGACGCCGGCTATGGCTCCAACGGCCGTTTCTACGCCGAGGCCGACGATGTGCTCGGCATGACGGCGTCGGATTTCCGCGCGGGCGGTGCGAACACCGCCATGCATTTCGCGGTGGGCGAGTGTTCGCTCGGCTCGATCCTGGTCGCCGCGAGCGCGCGCGGCATCTGCGCGATCCTGCTCGGCGACGATCCCGCCGAACTCACGAGGAACCTGCAGGACCAGTTCCCGAAAGCGGAGCTCATCGGCGGCGACGCGGGTTTCGAGGAACTCGTCGCGAAGGTGGTGGGTTTCGTCGAAGCGCCGGCACTCGGCCTCGGCCTGCCACTCGACCTGCGCGGCACGGCCTTCCAGCAGCGGGTCTGGCAGGCGCTGCGCGAGATCCCGGCCGGCACGACGGCGAGCTACCGCGAAATCGCGCGGCGCATCGGCGCGCCCAATGCGGTGCGTGCGGTGGGGCAGGCCTGCGGCGCGAACCACATCGCGGTCGCCATCCCCTGCCATCGCGTCGTGCGCACCGACGGCGACCTGTCAGGCTATCGCTGGGGCATCGACCGCAAGCGCGCGCTGCTCGCCCGCGAGGCGCGGGATTGACGCCCGCCGACTGGGCGGGCGTCGGTACGCAGCTCGACGCAGAGGGCGCGGCCATCCTGCCTGCGCTCCTGGCGCCCGCGGAATGTGCGGCACTGCAGGCGAGCTACGGCGAAGCGCGCCTCTTTCGCAGCCGCGTCGCCATGGCGCGGCACGGTTTCGGGCAGGGTGAGTACCAGTATTTCGACTACCCGCTCCCCGGCCCGGTGCAGTCCCTGCGCGCAGCCCTCTATCCGGCACTCGCGCCGATCGCAAACCGCTGGCAGGCAGCGTTGCGGCTCGAGACCCGGTTCCCCGGGGAGCTGGCGGACTTCCTCGCCCGCTGCCACGCCGCCGGACAGCGACGCGCCACCCCGCTCCTACTGCGCTACGGCGCCGGCGATTACAACTGCCTGCACCAGGATCTCTATGGCGAGCACGTCTTCCCGCTGCAGGTGGCGGTGCTGCTGTCGGCACCGGCGCGGGACTTCACCGGCGGCGAGTTCGTGCTGACGGAACAGCGCCCGCGCCGGCAATCGCGGCCGCAGGTCGTACCGCTGCAGCAGGGGGATGGCGTGGTGTTCGCCGTCCGCCACCGGCCCGTGCCGGGCGACCGCGGATACTCCCGGGCCACGATGCGGCACGGGGTGAGCCGCATCCGGTCCGGCCGGCGTTTCACTTTAGGCGTAATCTTTCACGACGCCGCCTGAGGCTGCGGCGACAGGAGCCCGCCATGAGCGCCGCGACCGCCGCCCGTGACTTCACCGCCGCGCGGGAGAATTTTCGGCGCCTGCATGGGCAGGGTTGCTTCGTGCTGGCGAACCCCTGGGACATCGGCGGCGTGCGCCGCGCCGAGAAGCTCGGATACAAGGCGATCGCCTCGACGAGCGCGGGCTTCGCGTGGTCGCTCGGGCGCGAGGACAACGAAGTGTCGCGCGACGAAGTGCTCGCGCACCTGCGGATGCTCTGCGCGGCCACGCACTTGCCCGTCAATGCGGACTTCGAGGATGGCTTCGCCGCGGAGCCGGCTGCGGTCGCCGAGAGCGTGCGGCTCGCGATCGACACCGGCATCGCGGGCCTGTCGATAGAGGATCGCAAGGGCACCGACCTGTATCCCATTGCGCTCGCGACGGAGCGCATCCGTGCCTCGCGCGAAGCGATCGACCGCAGCGGCGAGAATGTCCTGCTCATCGGCCGCAGCGAAGGGCTGCTGCTCGGCAATTCCACCATCGACACGACCGTCGAACGCCTGGTCGCCTACGCGGCCGCCGGCGCCGACTGCGTGTACGCGCCCGGGATCCGCTCGCTGGCCGACATCAGGTCGCTGGTCGCGGCGGTCGCACCGACACCGGTAAACGTGCTGCTGATGGGCGCCTCGATGAAAGTGCAGGAACTCGCGGCGGCGGGCGTGCGCCGGGTGAGCGTCGGCGCGGCATTTGCGGACGCGGCCTGGGCCGCCTACGAGCGGGTGGCGCAAAGCGTGATCGAGCAGGGACAGCTCCCTGAATGACCCCCCGGCGCGTTAAGGCGAACTAACGCCGGCTCGAGATTTTCGCAACTCAAAGCGGGGGTCGACCCGCCAACATGCGCTCCATGGACGGTCCGGCACCGGACCCAAGGAGGGCATCATGATCATCAATTTCTGGCGGATCTGGGACATCTGGTTCGAGGCCATGGCGCGCTCGCAGGATTTTTCGGCACCGTGGCGCACCGACGCCGAGAGGCGGCGCGGCGCCTTGGCGCGGGCGACGGCGCCCGCGCGCCGGGAAATCGGCCGCTACGAGAGCATGTGCGCGGGCAAGTGAGCGGCCGCGGCCCGACCGCCGCGGGCCGCGAATTCATCGGACGCCTCGTGGGCACAGGGTCATCTTTGTGACAGCAGGAGGCGCGCTCTAGAATCGGGGCATGAAAGCCCTTCACCTCTTCCTGATGGCCCTCGGCGGGTACGCATCCATTGCGACCGCCGCGGCTCCCGCCGCACCCGACGCCACCCAGCTCGCCGCGATGTCGGCGCGCTTCGCGCCGGTCGACATCCGGGTGGACCTGTCGGCGCTGCCGGACAACGAACGCCTGGCGCTCGGCTACCTGGTCGAAGCCTCGCGCATCGTCGATGCACTGTTCCTGCGCCAGCGCTCGCCGGCGGCGACCGCGCAGCTGCTGGCGCTGGCCGGCGACGACAGCGCGCTCGGCCGCGCGCGCCTCGCGTATTTCGTGCTCAACAAGGGCCCCTGGTCCGAACTCGACCATGACCGGCCCTTCATGCCCGCTGCGGCAGTGAAGCCCGGCGGGGCGGACTTCTATCCGCTCGACTCGACACGCGAAGAGGTCGATGCCTGGGTACGCACGCTCACGGGGGCGGAACATGCAGCGGCGACGGGGTTTTTCACCACGATCCGCCGCACGCCCGACGGCAAGCTGACCGCAGTGCCGTATTCGCTGGAGTACCAGGGCCAGCTCGGCGAGCTCGCCCGCCTGCTGCGCGAAGCCGCGGCCCTCACGAAGCAACCCACGCTCAAGCGCTATCTCGAGACGCGTGCCGCGGCCTTCCTCTCCAACGACTACTACGCGAGCGACATCGCCTGGATGGAGCTCGATGCCTCGATCGAGCCGACGATCGGCCCCTACGAGGTGTACGAGGACGAATGGGTCAACTTCAAGGCGGCGTTCGAGGCCTTCATCGCGGTGAATGATCCGGCCGAGACCGCGCAGCTCGCGCGCTTCGACAAGGAACTGCAGGGCCTCGAGAACCGCCTGCCGATCGACGCGAAGTACCGGCGCCCGAAGCTCGGCGGGCTGGCTCCCATCCGCGTCGTCAACGTGGTCGTCTCGGCCGGCGACGGCAACCACGGCATCCAGACCGCGGCGTTCAACCTGCCGAATGACGAGCGGGTGGTCGCCGAGAAGGGCTCGAAGCGCGTGATGCTGAAGAACTACCAGCAGGCGAAGTTCGAGAAAGTGCTGCAGCCGATCGCCGCAATCGCGCTCACGCCCGAAGACCGCGCGCTCGTCGCGTTCGAACCTTTCTTCACGCATATCCTGATGCACGAACTGATGCACGGCCTCG
>CAZRLI010000128.1:0-6280 GCA_964600535.1 uncultured Steroidobacteraceae bacterium
ACCGGCCACGCACCCTGGTGCTCGGCAACCTCGAGTTCGACCACGCCGACATCTACCCGGACCTCGCCTCGATCCAGCGCCAGTTCCACCAGCTCGTGCGGATGGTGCCGGCGTCGGGTCGCATCATCGCCAACGGCGCGGACCCCAACCTCGCGGCGATGCTCGCGCTCGGCTGCTGGACGGCGCGCGAGACCTTCTCCCGCGCTGGCGGTGCGCAATGGTCCGCGCGTCCCCTCGGCGACGACTGGTCGTGCTTCGAGGTACTGGAGCGGGGCGCAGCGCTCGCCACGGTCGAGTGGGCGCTGTACGGCGCCCACAATGCCGACAATGCGCTCGCCGCGATCGCCGCGGCGCGCCACGCGGGGGTCCCGGTCGCGGTTGCCGCGGCCGCGCTGCGCGGGTTCAGGGGCATCAAGCGGCGGATGGAGCTGCGGGGGGAGATCGCCGGCATCCGGGTCTTCGACGACTTCGCGCACCATCCGACGGCGATCGCGACGACGATCGACGGACTGCGCCGCCGCGCGGCGGGATCGCGCATCGTCGCGGTACTGGAGCCGCGGTCGAACACGATGAAGATGGGGGTGCATCGCGATACGCTCGCCGCCGCGCTCGCCGCCGCCGATGAAATCTGGCTCTACACCCCGGCCGACCTCGGCTGGGACGCCGCCGGCGCGCTGGCGTCACTCGGCGGGCGCGCACACTGCAGCGCGAGCGTCGAGGCGCTAGCGGGACAGCTCGTGTCGAGCCTGCGCGCCGGCGATCAGCTGCTGATCATGAGCAACGGCGGCTTCGGCGGCCTGCATGACAAGGTGCTCGCCGGGCTGGCCGCGCGGGCGGGCAACGGGCGATGAATGCAATCACGGTGGCCCTGACCGGCGCGTCGGGCGCGCAGTACGGATTGCGCCTGCTCGAATGCCTGGTGGCGGCCGAGCGCACCGTCTACGTGACGCTGACGCGCGCCGCGCACATCGTGCTGGCTACCGAGGCGGATTGCCCGGTGCCGGGTCGGGCGGCCGAGGCGACCCGCTTCCTCACCGATCGTTGTCGCGCAAGGGCCGGGCAGCTGCGCGTCTTCGGCGAGGACGAGTGGACCTCGCCGCTCGCGAGCGGCTCGGGCGCGCCGCGCACCATGGTGGTCGCGCCCTGCAGCATGGCGACGCTGTCGGCAATCGCCTGCGGTGCCAGCGAAAACCTCACCGAGCGCGCGGCCGATGTGGTGCTGAAGGAGCACGGCAAGCTGGTGCTGGTGCCACGCGAGACGCCGTTCTCGGCGATCCATCTCGAGAACATGCTGAAACTGGCGCGCCTCGGGGTCGTGATCCTGCCCGCCAGTCCCGGTTTCTATCACCGCCCGGAGCGCGTGGCGGATGTCGTCGACTTCCTCGTGGCGCGCATCCTCGACCAGCTCGGTATCGCCCAGGCACTCGTGCCGCGCTGGGGGCAGGAGCCCCGCTGACGCCATGGATGCGAGCGTGGAAATCCCGCTCTTCCCGCTCTACACGGTGCTGTTTCCCGGGGGCCCCCTGCCGCTGCGGATCTTCGAGCCCCGCTACACGGACATGGTGCGGCGCTGTTCGCGCGAGGGCAGCGCCTTCGGCGTGGTGCAGATCCAGGCGGGCGAAGAGACGGGTGCCGTCGGGCGCACCGCAGCGGTCGGCACGCGCGCGCGGATCGTCGACTTCTACCCGCTGCCTGACGGGCTGCTGGGCATCACCTGCCACGGCGAGCAGCGCTTCCGCCTCTTGAGCCGCAGGCGAGCCGCCGACGGACTCAATCTCGGCGTGGTCGAATGGATCGCGGCCGGTGCCGCGCAGGCCGTGCCTGCGCAGTATGACCATCTCGTCGACCTGGTGCGCACGGTGCTGCCCAGGCTGGGCGAGCTCTACGATTCGCTGCCGCGACACTTCGACGATGCGTCCTGGGTCGGGGCGCGCGTGGCCGAGATCCTGCCGATCAGCCTGCCCGAGAAGCAGGCCTGCCTCGAACTCGACGGCGTCGCGCGCCTGGCGCGCCTCGCGCCGCTGGTTCGTCGCGGCGCGGACTGATCATGCACGCCCGCGGCGCGCGTAGAAGCGCACGAGCGCCCAGCCGATCACGGGGATCCACGCGAGCACCAGCCAGCCGATGACGCCGTCGTAGCTCGACACCAGGGCGTCGTAGGCGTGGCCCGGGTGTCGCATCGAGAGCTCGCGCGTCACCGCGATCACGCAGACCCAGCCGGCGTGCAGCCCGATGCAGGCCGCGATACTGCCCGTGTGGTGGCGCACCAGGCCCAGCAGGACGCCGACGCCCGTGAGGCACAGGAAGGCATCCGCGATGCCGAGCGGATGGGCCAGGGAGCGCAGCGCCCCCCCGAGCAGCACGAGGCCGCTCCAGGCGTCGACCTCGGCCGCGGGGATCTTGTAGCGCCCGATGAAGTGGGTGGCCGCGTAGATCAATGCGGTGGCGAGGACCGCCATCCGCGCGCCCGACTGCCGGGCAATTCCCGCGTACATCGCACCGCGCAGGAATGTTTCCTCGATGAGTGCAACCACGAGCCCGCTGCCGAGGCCCGCGAGGACCATGGCCGCGAGGTGGGCGCTGCTGGCCGGTCCTTTCGGTTCACGCAGGCCGATGGCAAAGAGGAGGGCGATCACCGGCAGCATGGTGGCGATGCCGAGCGCGATGCCGATGCCGGCCTCGGCGAGGAAGGCACGGCGCGGCAGCGCATAGCCGAGGCTCGCACGGTCGGCAAGCCCGAGCCGCCGGGCGACGAGGATGAAGCCGGCGAGCAGCGCGAGCATCCCGATGCGGTTGGCAACGCGATGGAAGGGCACGTCGAGGGCGGGCGTCACGAGGAGCCAGGCGGGATAGGCGAAGAGGGCGATGGCGGCGAGACCTGCGGCGATCAGGCCGAGGAACCAGGTGAGTGCCTTCATGAGGCCCATTCTGCACAAACCCGTGCAGTCGTGCGCCCGCCGGCGCCTGGCCTCAACCGCCCTGGGGCTGGCGGGGCGCCGCCGGTGCAGCGCCGACCGGCTGCGCAACGATGCCGCGGCGTTCGAGCAGCGCGAGCAGCCCGTCCGGTCCGATCAGGTGCATGGTGCCGACCACGATCAGCGTGTCATCGGCACGCGACAGCAAGGCCTCGATCTGCGGCAGCCAGTGCCGGTTGCGGTCCGTCACCAGCCGCTGGTAGAGCACGGGCAGGCGCTCGTATTCGGTGAGCAGCATGACCTCGAGCTTCGCGGTGTCCGCGCGGCGCCACGCCGCCAGCAGGTCATCGAGCTCGGCGGGCAGGGTGTCCGTTTCCTGCGCCGTCAGCTCGAGGAAACGCGCCTGCTCGGGATAGGACAGGCCATCGAGCATGCCCAGCTGCTCCCCGATCGTCTCGAGACCCGTGATCGGCTTGCCGTCGGCCTGGGCGCGCCCGGCAATCTGCTGCTCGACACCCTTTGCGGGATCGAGGCCGAGCTTGGCGAGCTGCAACTGCGTGAGCGTCAGCGCCACGGCCCAGGGCTCGAGCTGCGCCACGCCGTCGAGCGGCAGGCCCAGTGCCCTTGCTGCATGGTCCACGCGTGCAAAGCGTTCAGCACCGAGGATGGTGCGCAGGTTGCCGTCGCCCTCGATCCGGGCATGCGACTCGAGGAAGGCCGCGGCGGCCATCGGGTCGAGATCGTCGAGGTCGATTTCCATCACGATCCGTTCGGCGTCGTGGTAGGCCGCATCGAACGCGGGCGGCAGCTGGCTGCGGGCGGTGTCGAGCACGTGGACCGAGCCCGCGAGGTAGACCGTGCCGCCGCCGGGCCGGTGTATCGACCAGACCGGCCCGGCGCTGTCGGCCCATGCGGTCGCCGTGCCGAGGGCGGCGAGCGCACAGGCTGCGAGCAGCCGCGACCCGGCGCGCCGGCCGCTCATGCGCCGTGCACCCATTCGACATGGGACTCGATCCCGCCGCTGTCGAGCAGCGACAGCACCCGGTAGGCCGGGGGCCGTGCGTCGACCGCGAACTCGGCGGAGCCGGGCAGGAACTGCGCGCAGGTGGCGGGCGTCGACATGAACCGCACGCCCCGCCGCTCGCGATCGAGCTCCTGGTGCACATGGCCCCAGAGCACCGCGCGCACGTTGGGGTGATGGTCGATCACGGCGAGGAAGTCGTCGCGGTTCACGAGCCCGACCCGATCGAGCCAGAGGCTGCCCATGTCGATCGGGTGATGGTGCAGGCAGACGAGCGCGTGGCGCGCTCCCGCGGTGCCGAGGGCCTGGTCGAGTTGCGCGAGGGCTGCCGGCGCGAGCCGGCCGCTCGCCGCGCCGGGCTCGGCGCTGTCGAGCATGACGACTCGCCACGCGCCGAGGTCGAAGTGGCCGCCGAGCACGAAGGGCGCGCCGGCCAGCGCCGCTTGCATCTCCTGCACGAGATCGTGGTTGCCGGGAATGCAATGCACCGGCTTGCCCAGCCCGGCGAACAGGCGGCGCACGTGCGCGTAACCGCCGGCATCGTCCTGCACGAGGTCGCCCGTGACCAGCAGCGCCGCGGCGTCCCAGTGCCGCGCGCGTGCATGGTCCAGCGCGCGCTCGAGCGCGGGCAGCGTCGCATGGCCGCGCAGCATCGCGTCCGCGTCGCCGTACAGGTGCAGGTCGGTGAACTGGAGGAGTCGCGTCGTCACGCGGGGCATCGTAGCAAAGCGATCCTCACCGCTGCGGTGACGCAGTTCGGGCACCAGTCGTCGGCAATCGACGACGGTGCCGACCAGCGCGCACAATGGGCGCGCGGGAATGTGAAGCGCGCCACGGGACTGCCGACATATGACCAATACCACCCTCGCGATCACGGACGCGCTGCAGCGCTACCTGGTCGAGCACAACCTGCGCGAGGCGGCGGTGCTCGCCCGCCTGCGCCAGCTGACCGCGGCGCTGCCGCAGGCCGGCATGCAGATCGCCCCGGAACAGGGGCAGTTCATGCAGCTGCTGGTGCGGTTGATCGGCGCGAAGCGCTGCCTCGAGGTCGGCACCTTCACGGGATACTCGGCGCTCGCGGTGGCGCTGGCGCTGCCGGGCGACGGCGAGCTCATCGCCTGCGACGTCAGCGCCGAGTGGACGCGGATCGCGCGCGAATCCTGGCGGGAGGCCGGGGTCGATGCCCGCATCGACCTGCGGCTCGCGCCGGCGCTCGAGACCCTCGGGCGCCTGCTCGAATCCGGCGGTGGGTCGACATTCGACTTCGCATTCATCGATGCCGACAAGGGCAACTACCTGGCGTACTACGAGCGGGTGATCGAGCTGCTGCGCCCCGGCGGCCTGCTGGCCGTCGACAACACGCTGTGGGACGGCCGGGTCGCCGACCCGGCAGTGAACGATGCGGATACCAACGCGATCCGCGCACTGAACGATCGCGTGCATCGCGACGAGCGCGTCGACGCGTCGCTGGTCCCGATTGGCGATGGCCTGCTGCTCGCGCGCAAGCGCGGATGAGGCAGGGCAACGGTGGGCGGGCGCCTCAGTTCAGGCAGACGACGAGGTTCGCGTGATAGGCGCGCCAGTCGATGGGCACGACGATGGGCCTGGAGTCGGGCGAGTAACCGATCGTCGTCGAGCTGCCCGCCACCACTGACGGCGTCGAGATGATGAAGTTGCGCCCGAAGTCCTTGCGCGCATTGCCGGAAAGCGTGTTCGCCACTTCGCCCACGAGGTCGCGCAGGTTCGCGTCGCTCATGTCGGTCTCCTGCATGCGCATCAGCATCACCGACAGCATGCCCTTGGGCGCCGTGAAGTAGACGACACCCTTGCGCTTGCCCGAGATGCGGATCATGCCGGTGTAGTCGAAGACCTCGGGCGGCTTGCCGAGGGCGAGGTAGGGCGTGCCGACGACGGCGGCCTGCTGCACGGCGGTGTCGAAGTAGTTGAGGACCGCCGAGACGAAGGTGCCGATTTCGCTTTGCAGGGACATGGCGCCGGCTCAGGACTCGATCAGCTTCACGAGGGCGTCGTTCAGCTGGCGCTCCGTGAAGGGTTTGCAGAGGAAGCCGCTGGCGCCCTTCTCGAGCGCCTCGATCGCCGTCGCCTTGTCGGCGAGCGCGGAGATCACGAGGATGCGGATGTCGGGATCGCGGCTGACGAGCTGTTCGACGCATTCGATGCCGTCCATCTCCGGCATCGTCAGGTCCATCGTGACGAGCGTCGGCCGCGACGTGGCGTGCAACGCGAGCGCCTCGTGGCCATTGCCCGCGGTGCCGACGATCTCGACGTTCGGGATCTCCTGCGAGCGCTCGATCTTGCGGCGCATGATGTTCGAGTCGTCGAC